>JBIQML010000153.1:0-8903 GCA_044463405.1 Nakamurella lactea
CGGTGGCCGCGTGGTGGTGTGCGAGGTGATGATCTCCACGCCGGCGATCCGTGCGCTGATCCGCGAGGGCAAGGTGCACCTGATCCCCAGCTACGTGCAGTCCGGTGGCGACGTCGGCATGGTCAGCTTCGACCAGCACCTGGCGCAGCGCTACCGCGAGCAGTTGGTCAGCAAGCACGTGGCGCTGGAGATGGCCCAGGACCAGGGCGAGTTCCGGCGGCTGGCAGGAGTGGTCTGACATGACCGCCGTGCCGTCCAAGGCGTCCACGACCTTCGCCTATCAGGCCATGGATGCCACAGGTAAGCCTGTCAAGGGGACCCTCGAATCGGACTCCCCGGAGGCCGCGCTGCAGGTACTGGCCGCCCAGAAGCTGCTGCCGATCTCCGTCACGCCCGCGGGATCCGGGCTGCAGAAGGAGATCCGGATCCCCGGGCTGGGTGGCAAGGTCAAGCTCAAGGACCTCGCGGTGTTCTCCCGCCAGTTCGCCTCGATGACGTCCTCCGGGCTGTCACTGCTCCGTGCGCTGGCCGTCCTGGAGGATCAGGCCGCCAAGCCACCGCTGCGCAAGGCTCTCGGCCGGGTTCGCTCGGACGTGCAGGGCGGCTCGACGCTGTCCACGGCGATGGGGCAGCACCCCGACGTGTTCCCGGCGCTGATGGTCAACATGATCAAGGCGGGCGAGACCGGCGGATTCCTGGACGGCGCGCTGAGCCGCGTCGCCAAGATGTACGAGGCGGACGCCAACCTGCGCGCGAAGATCAAGAGCGCGATGACCTATCCGGTGATCGTGCTGTGCTTCTCGCTGCTGCTGGGCGCCGGCGTGATCGTCTTCATCGTGCCGGTGTTCGAGCGGATGTTCGCGCAGCTGGGCGGGAACCTGCCGCTGCCCACCAAGATCATGGTGTCGCTGTCGCACAACATGTGGTGGGTCGGGCCGCTGTTCCTGATCGTGGTGGGGACGGCGTTCAAGCTGTACCGCAAGTCCTATCGCGACAGCGATGCCTTCCGGCTCAAGGTCGACGGGCTGAAGCTGCGGCTGCCGGTGTTCGGCCCGCTGTTCACCAAGCTCGCCATCAGCCGGTGGGCGCGCAACCTTTCCACCCTGTTGCACGTCGGTGTTCCGGTGCTGCAGGCGCTGGACGTGGTGGGCGGCACCGCCGGCAACGCGGTGATCGGCGCCGCCATGGAGGACGTGAAGGCGTCCGTCCGGGTGGGGCAGGCGATGTCGCTGCCGCTGTCCCGGCACGAGCTGTTCCCGCCCATGGTGGTGCAGATGATGGAGGTCGGCGAGGAGACCGGTCAGATCACCGACATGCTCGACAAGCTCGCCGACTACTACGACCACGAGGTGCAGACGTCCACGGAGTCGCTGACCTCCGCGATGGAGCCGCTCCTGGTGGTGCTGCTCGGCGCGGTGATCGGAACCATGGTGATCTGCCTGTATCTGCCCATGTTCACCATCTACCAGAACATCGCACAGTAGGTCGGTCACCGGAACAACGCAGTTCTCGTCCGACCGCTTCCAATTCGACACAGATCGCCGCAGCCAGCGGCGACGAGTGAAGGCCGGCATCGGGACCCGGCACCCATAGCAGTACCCGCGCGTCCGAACACGGCCGGCGCGGCACGAGATCGGCATTCCCGCCGAGCCAAATCCAGCCAAGGAGGCTGAACAATGCGCAGTACCCTGCAGTCCATCCGGGCCAGGCGCGGCCAGAACGAGAAGGGCTTCACCCTGATCGAGCTGCTGGTCGTCGTGGTCATCATCGGCATCCTCATCGCGATCGCCATCCCGCTGTACCTGAACTACCAGAAGAGCTCGCACGACAAGGCAGCGGACTCGGATGTCAGGAATGCAGCCGTCGTCATTCAGCAGTGCTACACCGATAACAATACCTGGGTTACCGACTGGACCCTGAGCGATAACCAGTACACGGCAACGGATTGCCCGGATGGCAAGATCAACGTCTCGCCAGGCACGACAATCAAATTCTCCGCAAGCGCGGACAACGACGGCGTAGTCCTGGTGGGAACCAATTCGGACGGTCATGGCTACACCTACACGTTGGATACCGCGAGGGGCGGATCGGTCGTCCAAGGCACAGCTGCTCCGACGACGACTGCGGGCTGACCAGTCCGCTCCTGATTGGATCGTCGGACAATCGGAGATAGACACGGCGGCAGTGCCCGGCTTATGTGAATAGCCGGCAGCAGTGTCCCGGCGGCGCGGCGGAAATGGTGATTCCCCATCACCCTCCGCCGCGTCGCCCGGGCCGGACAGAGCATTTTCAGCAATTCATCATCAAAGAAGGAGGCCGGCGTGAAGCACCGTGTCAACGGCATCAATCGGGTCGGGCTCGTCAACTCCGACGGTCACGTGATCGGACTGGACATCGGCGCGACCGGCGTGCGCGCGGCCGTCCTCGCCCCCGGCACGCATGAGGGCCGGCCGTCCGTCACCGTGCATGGGCTCGGGTCCGTCCCGTTGCCCCAGGGCGCCGTCACGCACGGCACCGTCACCAACCCCCTCGCCGTGACCGCGGCCATCAAGGAGATGTGGCATGTCAACAAACTCAATGACCGCAAGGTCGTCCTCGGCATTGCCAGCCAGCAGGTCGTCGTCCGAGACCTCGCCATGCCCGACCTCCCTCCGCAGCAACTCAGGGCCGCTCTCCCGTTCCAGGCTCGCGAGGTCATTGCCATTCCGGTGGACCAGGCCCTCATCGACTTCTGCCCCCTCGGGCGGCCGAACCCGTCCGACAACACCGTTCCGGGTCTCTTGATCGCAGCGCCCCGCAAGCCCGTACTCGCCGCCGTGGAGGCCGTGGAGAAGGCCGGCCTCCAGGTCGCGCGGGTGGACCTGGCCGCATTCGCCGCGCTGCGCTCCACCGCCAGCGGCTTCGGCGGCGTCGAACTGATCATCGACCTGGGCGCCCAGTTGACATCGCTGGTGATCCATTCCGACGGCATTCCCAAGGTGGTGCGGGTCGTCTCGCAGGGCAGCGAGGAGATCACCGACCGGCTGGCCGACCGCATCGGCCTGTCGGTCGAGGAGGCCGAGCACGCCAAGCGGACGATCGGCATCACCGGCGACACGGAACCGGCACGGGTCATCCGCGACATCCTGCGCCCGCTGTTCTCCGAGATCCGCGGATCGCTGCACTTCTACGTCACGGGCTCGCCGGGCGCGCCGGTGCAGCGGATCGGGCTCACCGGCGGGGGCGCCGGGCTGCCGGGCCTGGCCGACACCCTGTCCGAGCAGCACGGCGTTCCGGCCTCGATGGTTCCGCCCATGCAGCACATCCGCAATCGCTACTCCAGCAAGGACGTGGACACGACCGCCGCCGAGCACTCCGCGAGCGCCGTCTCGGTCGGGCTGGCCATGGGGGCAGCGGCATGAAGACCATGGACGGACCCTGGAGCCAGGGCGACAGCATGCCCGGCTGGGGGATCGTCGCCGATCTCACCCCGCCGGAACTGATCGCCAGCCGACGGATGCGGGTGATCCGACGGCTGATGATCATCGGGGTGGCGACGGTGCTGCTGCTGTGCGCCGGCGGGTACGCGCTGGCGATCTTGAGGCACAACGATGCCGAGTCCGAACTGGCCTCCCAGCAGGACCGCACCACCAGCCTGATCGCCGAACAGCGCCGATACTCCGGCGTCACCGTCGTCCGCGGGTCGATCGCCGAGGTGCAGGACCAACTGGCCGGTCTGATGGCCGGGGACGTCAACGTCGGCGCCCTCGTCGGTGCCGTGGTGACCGCGCTGCCCCAGGACATGACGATCGACCAGCTCAGCGTCGACATCGTCACCGGCACATCGTCCGGTTCCGGATCGACGAATTCCGGTGGCGTCGGCAGCCTGGACCTCTCCCACGCCGCGCACATCGGCACCGTGTCGATGTCCGGCACCGGCAGCCGCCTCACCGATCTGGCGACCTACGTCAACACGCTGCGCACGATCCCGGGCGTGTTCGAGCCGTACCCGCAGAGCAACCAGACCACCGAGAAGGGCACCACCTACAGCCTGCAACTGACCCTGACCGACGCGCTGCTGACCCACCGGTTCGACGCGAAGGACGGTGGATGATGACGACGGCGCGCAAGGACCGGATGTGGATCATCGCCGGCGTCGTCGCGGCACTCGTGCTGGCCGGCGCGTCCTGGTTCTTCCTGATCGGGCCGAAGCTGGACGATGCTGCGTCGGTGCGCAGCGACGCCGCCGCAGCAGCGGACCAGAACGACGTGTTGCAGATCAAGGTGAACAAGCTGCGGGCGGACAGCGCCAATCTCCCGGATCTGGTGAAGACGCTGAACACCCTGCACACCCAGTTGCCCACCACATTGCAGCTCGACGAGTTCACCCGGCAGCTCACCGCCCAGGCCAAGGCGGCCAAGGTCACGATGAAGAGCATCGTGGTCGGCGGGCCCACCGCGGTGAAGGCCACGACGTCCACCCCCGCGCCGGCCTCCACGGCGGCGGACGGGACACCGCCCGACGACGGTTCCGACCCATCGACCACCGACGCGGCGGAGGGCTCCGACGGTGACGCGCCGACCGGCGCGCCCGTCGCACCCAGCCCTGCCGCCTCCGCCGGCACCCTGTACGCGGTGCCGGTGACCATCTCGGCCGACGGGCCGCTGGTCGGTCAGCGAATGCTGCTGGCCGCCATTCAGACCCAGGGGCCCAGGGGTGCCCTGGTCTCCTCCGTGCAGTTCTCCGCCAGCGCGGATGCCACTCCCGGCGGCACGGGGAAGTCGGGTCGGTCCTCGGACGAGGGAGACGGCGCCGCGAAGGGCGCGGACCCGACGAGCATGACGGTCCAGCTGACCGTGTTCGTCGCGCCACAGAGCCCCGACGACGAGGCCGCACTGCGCAAGCAGCTCGGCGGCTAGTGGACGGTGGCGGCCATGCCTGTGGGCCGGTATAGAGATCGTCGACGTCGGCACCCATGGCGCGGGGCGGAGTCCGACGGGGGCTTCGTGCTGCTTGAATCCATCATCGCGATCGCGCTGATCACCGTGCTGATGGTGGCGCTGACGGCGTTGTTCATCTCGGCGATGCAAAGCACCGCACACCAGCGCGCCACCCAGGGCGCGGTACGCATCGCCACCGACGAGATCGACCAGGCCCGCGGACTGGGCGCGACCGGGGCCCTCTCCGGCCGCGATCAGAGCAGCGTGCAGCGACAGTTCGCGGCCGCCCCGGCGGCCATGAAGGACTGGCTCTCCACCGCTGCGGTGCAGGCGTTCTCGGCCACCGCCACCTCGGATGCCGGCCTGACCCAGTGCGCCGAGGGGGTCACCTCGGATGCCTGCGCGGCGCTGCCCACGACCCCGGTGGTGCGCACCGTCAACAACACCGACTACGCCGTGAACTACTACGAGCAGTGGTGTCACCTGGATGCCAGCGATGATCCTGCCGGTGACGGAGGCGGCGATCCCGCAGCCGATCCGGCGGGCGACCCCGTCACCGATGGAACTCCCAACTGCGGCGACGGCGATGTCGCCACGAACGAGGCCCTGCGCGAGTACCTGCGCGTCGTGGTCGCGCTCACCTGGACCGACTCCAGCTGCCCGACCGGCGGGTGCTCCTACGTCACCTCCGTGATGCTCAGCGTGGACGCCGACCCTATGTTCTACTTCCGCACCCCGCCGCCGCCCGCACCGAAGGTCACCGGATGCACCGGCCAGAGCGGCAATGTGGGCGACACGGTGGATCTGAAGATCGCCGGCACCGACGGGTTCTGCAGTCTGTCCGGCGGCGTCCCCCCGATCACCTGGGGAGCGACGGGACTGCCCGACGGGCTGGCCGTCATCGCCGCCGGAAGGATCACCGGGACGATCGCGGGACCCCCTCATAGCGGGAACGCCTTTACCGTCACGTTGGTCGCCACCGACGCCTTCCTGCGCACCTCGTCGGTGACGTTCGACTGGACGGTGACCTACCCCCCGCTGGTGGCGCACAGCCCCGGCGGCCAGGTCAGCACCGCGGGCGCTCCGCTGGCGCAGCCGCTCACGCTCACCGTCAGCGGCGGGTCCGGATCGTTCGCCTACACCGCGAGCAACCTGCCGTCCGGGCTCACGCTGCAGAACAACACGATCGGCGGGACACCCACGGAGGCAGGCACCTTCGCCGTCACCCTGACCGCCACCGACGCCACGGCCGCCATGACGGACACCGCCAGCTTCACCTGGACGGTCAATCCGCCGGTGTCCGTCAACCCGCCGCCGAGTACGACGGTCGGGTTCGGAGGCACCCTCACCGGGCGGGCGGTGGCATCCGACGGCACACCGCCGTACACCTATTCGCTGCAGAACGCGCCCGACTGGATGCACATCGACCCGGTCACCGGCAAGCTGTCCGGAACGGCCGGCACGGAGATCGCCGACTACCCCGGCATCGTCGTGCAAGCGAAGGACTCCGTCGGGGCGACCGCCACGTCCGAGTTCAGCGTCGGGGTGTACGACATCCCCACCATGGTGCCGCCCGGCGACCAGACGTCCGAACTCGGCGCGGCCGTCTCGCTCCCGCTCCAGACGACCTGCCCGGCAGGCGACTGCACGTTCACGGTGGGCAACCTGCCCGGTTGGCTGCAATTCAGCACGGCCACGGGGGAGTTCACCGGAATCGCCCCCGAGTCCCAGGTGTTCGTCCCGGACATCACCGTCACGATCACCGACGCCGACGGCAACTCGGCGTCCAGCCAGTTCAACTGGGTGGTCGGACCGCAGCAGACCATCACCTCGCCCGGCGACCAGGTCTGGACCGCGGGGGTCGCACTCGACTCCGATTCGTCGGTCGGGCTGCAGATCACCGCGGACTGCACGCCGGCCGGACCGTGCCTGTTCTCCCTGGTCGATCCCGCAGATCACCCGCTGCCGCCCGGGCTGAGCATGGATTCGTCCGGTCTGATCACCGGCACGCCGAGCACACCCGGAACCTGGTCCGGCATCGTGGTGCGCGTGACCGACCGGTCGTCCGAGCAGACCGAGGCCGAACCGTTCAGCTGGACCGTCCAGGAACCGCCGACGCTGGAGGCTCCGGGAAACCAGCGCAGCGTGCTCGGCGACCCGGTCAGCACCACGTTGACCTACGACTGCGGATCGCAGCCGTGCGAGTTCACCGCGACCGGGCTGCCGCCCGGGCTGACCCTGGACGACTCCGGAACCATCTCCGGAACCACCACGGCCGGCGGCAAGAGCATCGTCACCGTCAACGTCACCGACAAGACCGGCGCCGTCGCCTCCCGAACGTTCACCTGGTACGTGCTGGCGATCGACGTGCCGGACCAGACGATCGGCAAGAGCGGCGGGAACTGCAAGAACGACTCGAAGCTCACGCTGAGCCTGGCCACCTTCGTCACCGGGTACAGCGACGCGGCGAACCTGACCTTCGCGGTGTCCAGCGACCTCGACACGGTGGCGGTCAGCGGATCCCAGTTGACCATCACCGCGCCCTGCAGCACGGGGTCGCACGCCTCGTCGGTCACGGTCACCGACTCCGGCGGCGGCGCCACAGCCGCGACCGCCACCGCCACGTTCACGATCAAGGTGAGCTGATGTTCGCGGATCGACGAACCACGGGCCGCCGGACGCCGGCCCGCGCTCCCGGCCGGTGGCGGATGCACGCGCGCCGCGCACTGCGTTCCGAATCCGGGCTCAGCCTGATGGAACTGGTGGTGGGCCTGACCATCATGACGATCTTCATGACGATGTTCACCGGTGCCGTCGTGATGATGTACAACACGAGCAGCAAGACCGAGGCGTTGAGCGACACCGCCTCTCAGCTCAGCATCGCCTTCAACCGGCTGGACAAGTCCGTGCGGTACGCCTCGGCGATCAACGAACCGGGCCAGGCCGGCAACGACTGGTACGTGGAGTGGCTGAGCACCTACTCCGGCCGCAAGGACTGCACGCAGGTCCGGGTGCACGCCGCCGACAACCAGCTGCAGCAGCGCACCTGGTCGGTGTCCGCGGACGGCACCGCGACCGGTCTGACGGCGTGGGTGCCGCTGGCCTCCGGACTGGACATCGGCGCGGCCGCATCGCCGTTCACGCTGAACGTCGCCAGCGATGCCGCTCGCGACTCGGCCATGCCCTATCAACAGCTGACCTTCCGGTTGACCGCCGCGTCGACCGGCCGGACCGGAATCACCACCACCGCTACGGATGTCACGTTCACCGCGTTCAACTCGGAGGCGCTCACCAGCGGGGCCATCTGCATGGAAGGAGGGCGAGGATGAGGCACCGTCGCATCCGGTTTCGGCGTCGCCGCGGCACCCCGTGGATGGGTCTGCTGGAGGGGGACCGTGGATCGCTGCCCATGCTGATGCTGGTGGTCCTGGTCGGGATGGCGCTGGCGGCGGTCATGGTGCCGCTGGTGATCACCCAGACGCACACCACCACCTTCGACACCGGACGGGGACGGGCCCTGCAGGCCGCCGAGTCCGGCATCGACCTCGCGCTGGGGGAGATTCGGGCGTCCCAGTCCGGCACCGACGGTGACGGGGACGTCACCAGGCTGCCCTGCAACACGCTCGCCGGAAACGCGGGCCCGCTGGGGAGCTATTCGGTGACGATCGCCTACTACGTCAACAACCCGCAGGGCCGCGACGCCGACTGGCTCACGGCGAACGAGATGACATGCGTCGAGGGATACGGGGTCGGCGATGCGGCCAGCGGGATCTACATCCCGAGCTACGTGCTGCTGACCTCCACCGGAACCGACGGACGCAACGGCGACAGCCGCACGCTGCGCGCCACCTACGTGGTCCGCACCACCGACATGTACATCCCCGGCGACCAGATCCGGCTCTACCCGTCCGGTGACGTCAACTACTGCCTGACGGCCGAGGACAGCTCGATCACCTTGCAGCCGTGCCGGGATCCGGTGCCGG
>JBIQML010000154.1:0-8890 GCA_044463405.1 Nakamurella lactea
CCGCCGTAGTAGCCGTTGCCGGTGTTGATGTGCCAGTTGCCGCTGCTCTCGCACTGGGCGACGTCGTCCCAGGTCGACAGCGGAGCCGCCGAGGCGGGCAGTACCGCGCCGAGTGTCAGGGCGCCGACGATCACGCCGGCCGAGGCGCCACGCAGCGCCATGCGCCGAGTGCGCGAGGGCTGGCGGTGACGTCCGTGCTGCTGTGCGGTCATGAGTTCCTCCCGGCTGCGCCCGGCGAACGCCACCGATGGGCCGCGTGGCCGCGGCTTCCACGGTTCCCCGACGCTGTCGTGGAGTGCCGCGTCCGTGCCGGCTGGGATCACTGTCCCGCCGGAATATGGACCATCGGATGCCATCGGAAATGCCATCTGCATTCCGAGGGCACGCTCGCTGTTGTCCGTGCCTTTCGTTGTCGCGTTCGGGCCACTTCGCGGGACAACATCGAGCGCCGCGAGGCGGGATTTTCCAACTTGATCACCCGCCCTGCGGCAGACCATCAACACGCCTGCTGACCTGTGATGACGCGCCCTGTGCGAAGCGATCAGCGGCCACGATAAACGTTGGAAATAGCGGTCAAGAACGGCGATTCGGATATAACAGAACGATAACAAACGGTAAACGAGAACCAAGACTCTGTATCAGTGCAGGTCCACCCCCATGATCTACGCGAAGCCTGAAGTTCGGCCTGAGACATAAAGATGAGAGATAAGCCACACCGCGTGAGTCCCGCGTACGCTTGATTTGTCCGATCTGCGTTTATGGGGGGATTGACGGGACACGGTCCGGACGCGTTTTAGCGCGCGCGCCGCAGACATTACTCAATCGTTATGGCGGTTGGCGGCACTTCACATCAAATGCGCGCGTCGTACTCAGTGGAATAGGGAATCCTGGAAGGTGTGCCAGAGGTGATGAACGACGTGCCTGCCATCGACGAGGCACACCGTCGCCGGCGTCACAAGCTCTGGGTGGCCGCGCTCATCGCGGTCGTGGCGTTGTACGCGGCGCTCACCCTAGCCATCGTGCTGAGTTCGCCGCTGGATCGGCTGGACTCGTACCTCTACCACCTGCACATGGTTCGCCGGCGCACGGGTGGCCGCCTGCCGTTGGAGTTGTACGTCCTGATCGGTCAGGGCGTGCCCGCGTCCACCATCGCCGCGCTGTATGCGATCCGCAGGTCGATCCGGACCCGGTCCTGGACCCCCTGGGTGATGTTCGCGATCGCGTTGTTCCTGCTGAACGCCAGCGTGGGCGCCATGAAGCACGCCACCGGCCGGCTCGGCCCGAAGATGACGACCGTGGTACACACCGTCTGGCAGGGCGGCACGATCTTCCCCTCCGGGCACGCGGCCAACGCGATCGTGATGTACGGCTTGATCGCCATGATCGCGCCGATCACCCACCGCCGGCTGGTGACGACCATCGCCGTGGTGCTGTCGATGACGGTGGGGCTGGGCACCGTCGCGTTGAACACGCACTGGATCACCGACGTCTTCGGTGGCTGGCTGGCCGGCGCGCTGGTCCTGCTGGTGGTTCCGCCGCTGACCCGACCCGTCGAGCGACTGCTGACGCGAGCCGCTCGTCACCTACGGCCGACCCTGCTGCGGTGGTGGCACTCCACGCCGTTCCGTCCGCTGGGGACTCCGAGGCCGTCGGCTGCCCGATCACCGCGTGCCGCGGCGGTCGCCCCCGGCGCGGTCGTCGGCGCGAGCGTGTCGATCACGCCGGCGGAGGCGGGCGTGCCGGTCGGCGCGACGGCGGGCGCGGGCGTGCCGGTGGGCGCGACCGCGCATGCCGGGGCTCGTGACGGCGTGATCGTCGAGGCCACCGGCGCGGACGAGGTCGAACCCCCGCGCGCCGTCACCGCTACCGAGCAATGGGTCGCCGCCGACACCTCGCACGCCATGGCCACGCATCCGGCCGTCGGCCGCACCGACGCCTCGGAGGCAGAATCTCCGCGCCGGACCGACGGCCGGTCCCGCGCCGGGCGGCATCCGACACCGAGCGCGGTGCCCACCACGCTCGGTTCGCGGTCACAGGTCCGCGATCGCCGGCACCACTCGCTGACCCAGGGTTCGTAGCGGCTCCAGGTCTTCCACGTGCGGCACGTTCCCGTGGATCTCGGACACCCCGAGTCCGGCGAGTTCCGTGGCCCGCGCGATCAGCGCGTCCACCCGCTCGCCGTGCTCGCCGGGATCGAGGCTGAACATCACCGTCTTCTCGATCTCGTCGTAGTCGCGGCCCTCGACCTGGCAGTGCCGGCGCAGCACGTCCAGCTTGTGCGCCACGTCCGCGGAGGCAAAGAAGTTGCAGGCCTGCGCGTATCGGGCCACCAGGCGCAGCGTTTTCCGCTCGCCCCCACCGCCGATCAGGATCGGCGGGTGCGGCCGGCTCAGCGGGGCGGGGCTGTCCAGGGTGCGCTCCAGCCGGTAGTGCCGGCCGCGGTACGCACCGTCGTCACGGCTCCACATCTGCAGGCAGATCTGCAACGCCTCCTCCAGCCGCTCGAACCGCTCCGAGACCGGCGGGAAGGGCAGGCCGAGGCCGCGGGCCTCTTCCTCGTTCCACCCCGCACCGATGCCCAGCCAGGCCCGGCCACCGGACAGCACGTCCAGCGCGCTGACGCACTTGGCCAGCATGCCCGGCTCGCGGTAGGTCACGGCGGTGACCCACGCCAGCAGTTCGGCGGTCGACGTCCGTCCCGCCAGGAATCCGAGAGTGGTGTAGGCCTCCAGCATCTCGTGCTCGGGCGGGCCGTTGTGACCGATCTGCCAGAGGTGGTCCATCACGCTGATCCGGGCGAACCCGTTCTCCTCGGCCGTCTGCACGATGCGGATCAGGTCGTCCCGCAGCCGGGGCGGGCCGCCGGGAAAGGTGAACTTGGACAGGTGCAGTCCGATCTTCATCGGTGGGCCTCCGACGGTCTGTGGGCGGTGACGGGGATCGGATGGACAGTGACGAGGGATCAGGTGAGGTGGTCGAAATCGCCGCGCACCCAGGCCATGTGGCGGTCCGCGGAGCGGCGAAGCACGCCGCGCCCCTCCCTGGCGATGGTGTTGCCGAAGTTGCCGATGATGCGATCGAACTCCAGGGCGCACAGCGTCGTCGCGATCCGGTCGACGACGGCGGCTGACAGCGGGATCTTGTTCGGGTAGCTGCGCAAGAAGCCGACCGACGTCCGGTCCGGGTTGGGGAACACGGTGTCGCCGGCGAGCAGCACCCCGCGTCCCTCGGCGCCCGCGGACCAGAGCGCGACCGCGCTGCCGACGAAGTGCCCGCCGACCCGGTGCAGCGTGAGGCCATCGGCGATCTGCCGGTCCGGGGACCAGAACTCCACCCGATCGTCGGAGCGGCCCAGCCACTCCCGATCGGGTTCGCAGACCAGCACCGGCGCGTCCAGGGCGCGCGCCCACTCCACCTGCACGCCGAACATGTGCGGGTGGCTGGCGGCGATGCCCAGCACCGGGCCCAGCCCGAGGATCCTCGTCACCGTCTCGTCGTCCAGGTACCCGGTGGGGTCCCACAGCAGCGATCCGGACGGGGTGACCACGAGCTGCGCGGTCTGACCGATGCCGACCTTCGGATCGGTGGCGATCGAGATCAGCCCGGGTTCGCGTTCGGTCCAGGTCAGATGCTGTCCGGCGGCGCGAAGCTCGTCCAGGCTGGTCCAGTGCTGACCGTCCGCGGGCACCCACTGCCGCTCGTCGGCGCAGATCGGGCAGACATCGGGCAGGGGTTCGTCATATTCCACCGCACAGGTGGCACAGATGCGCATGGATCAAGGCTAGGCGCCGGGGAGAGGCACCAAGCCGCCGGTTGATTGGACCGGACCAGCCAGGTGCTCAGAGACCGCTGTCACAGGCCGGTTGACATGGTCAGCGAGATCCTTCATCATTCTGTGAACTATTGGTACGGACCACTTGGAGGAAGGGAATGCAGAAGCGAGGCGGTTACGCACTCGGGGCGGCGTTGCTGGCGGCCGCACTGCTGGCGGGTTGCGGATCCAGCGGCTCGGGCGAGGCGAGCAGTGCGGACGGGGCCAGCAGTGCCTCCGGTACCAGCGGCGCGAGCCAGAGCGCGCCCGGCGGGGACACGCAGACCGTCAAGATGGTGGCGTGGCCGGGCCCGGAGGGTGAGGCCATGGGTGAGGTCGTCAAGGCGTACAACGCGGGCCAGGGCGCCAAGGACGGCATCAACGTCGACATGGTGCTGCTGTCCCGGCAGGACACCTTCTCCAAGGAGACCGCCCAGATGGCGGCCAAGTCCAGCGACGTGGACATCTACTGGACCGCCTCCTACAACGTCGGGCAGTTCGCGCAGCACCTGGACCCGTTGGATGACATCGACGCATCCAACTACTTTCCGGCCGTCATCGACGGCCTGACCTATCAGGACAAGCTGTATGCGCTCCCCCTGGACGTGAGCAACCACTTCCTGCTGTACCGCAAGGATCTGATCGACGCGCTCTTGGCGGACGACGACGCGATCAGCAACTATCGCGACATCAGCAAGCAGGTGCTGGGCACCGCTCGCGACCCGAAGGATCCGGCGGACGGCTGGGACCTGGACGACTTCAAGGCGATGGCCGCCTACTTCTCGAAGTCCGATAACCCGGACTCACCGACCACCTACGGCACGATCCTGCAGGCGAAGAACCTGCTGTACAACACGATGGTCTGGAACGACGTGCTGTGGGGCTACGGCGGCAACTGGGTCGTCGACGGCAAGGCGGCGATCGACTCGGACGCGGGCCGCAAGGCCGTCCAGCTGTACGCGGACATCTACGCCAACAAGTGGACCTCGCCGGACAGCGCGCAAGCGGAGTTCCCCGAGACGCAGGCCGCACTCAAGTCCGGCGACGTCGCGTTCGCGATCCAGTGGTCGGCGGCCTTCGCCGAGTTGAACGACAAGTCCAAGTCGCCGGACGTCGCCGGCAAGATCGCCATCGCTGCCGTGCCCGGCGGCAAGACCCACGTGCACGCGCTGTCGGTCTCGTTGAACAAGTACAGCAAGAACAAGGAGGCCGCCAAGACCTGGCTGAGCTACCTGGCTACCACGGACGCGATGACGAAGTACGCGGAGGCCGGCGGCATCCCCTCGATGCCCGAGGTACTCAACGCCAAGCAGGACATCAACCCGGCGTTCTCGCACGTCGCCGAGACGATCAAGAACAACGGCTACAGCGAGCCGGTGTTCCCCAAGGCGTTCCAGGCCTACAGCAAGCTGGCCGAGGACCTGTCCGGCGCCTGGGTCGGAGAGGTTCCCGTCGACGAGGCGGTGGCCACGGCCAACTCGGATCTGCAGGACCTGCTCGACTGACCACCCGTCCGGGTACGGGCGCCGTCGCGCCCGTACCCGGGTCCGGAGCACCCACGGAGGAAGCGCGATGGTGGCTCAAGCCGTCCAACAGCCGCGGCGCAGCAGCCGGCACCGGCAGCAGGCACGCGCGGCCGTGCTGCTGAGCACGCCGCTGATGGTCTTCGCGGCGGTGTTCGTGATCTATCCGCTGTTCTCCGGCGTCGTCACCGCATTCCAGGACAACACCCTGCTCAGTCCCGAGCAGAGCTTCAACGGGCTGGACAACTTCGCCTCGCTCTTCCACAACGGCAAATTCCTGGACTCCGCGATCTTCACCGTGGTGTATTCGGTGATCGTGGTGGCGCTGGAGATGGTGCTCGGATTCGCCCTGGCGCTCCTGGTCAATCGCCGGTTCCCTGGCAAGAAGCTGTTCTTCACCCTGCTGCTGCTGCCGATCATGATCGCCCCCGCGCTGATCGGCGTGATGTTCCGGCTGCTGCTCAACGACAGCATCGGCGCGGTCCCCGCCATCCTGGACAAGCTCGGGCTGAGCATCTCGCTGTTCTCGCCGGACTCGGTGATTCCACTGCTGGTCGGGCTGGATGTGCTGCAGTGGACCCCGTTCACCTTCCTGATCATCTACGCGGGGCTGCAGTCGTTCCCCAAGGAGTTGCTGGAGGCGTCAGCCGTCGACGGCGCGGGCTTCTGGCGCTCGATGCGCAGCGTGGTGATCCCGGTGCTGAAGCCGGTGCTGTTCGCCGCGCTGTTCCTGCGCGCGATCGACGCGGTCCGCACCTTCGACGTGATCTACGTGCTCACCGGCGGCGGACCGGGGACCAAGACCACCACGCTGAGCATCTTCATCTACAAGGCCGCCTTCGACTCCAGTGACTTCGGCATGGCCGCCGCGGCGTCCGTCGTGGTCCTGGTCTGCTTGTTGCCCTTCGTGCCCTGGATCGTCAAACGGATCGCATCGACCGGACGGGCAGGTTCGCGATGACCACGCCGACGCTCTCCCCGACGCCGGGTGCGCCCCGCGGTGCCACGTCGCGCCGCACCGCTCCGACCGGCCGGTCCGCACCCGGAACACCGCACCGCCGCAGGTGGATCGTCACCATCGCGGTCGGCCTGGTGGCGCTGGTGGTGAACATCCCGCTGCTGAACGCGATCGTCGTCAGCTTCAAGCCGACCGGCGAGATCACCCGCAATCCCCTGTCGCTTCCGACGAACCCGACGCTGGACCACTACGCCAACGTGCTCTACGCCGCCGGTTACGACTTCCCGAAGTTCTTCCGCAACTCGGCGTTGATCGCCAGCGGCACGGTGCTGCTGGTACTGATCATCACCGTGCCGGCGACCTACGCGGTCGTTCGGCTCGGCTTCGGCGGGCGGTGGGTTATCAACAGCGCCTCCGGGATCCGGCTGCTGCCGGCGATCTTCTTCATCGTGCCGTTCTTCCTGCTTTTCACCACGCTCGGGCTGAACGACACCGTCATCGGTCTGATCTTCGCCAATGCCTTCCTCAACGTTCCGCTCGGTGTGATCCTGCTGGCCTCCGGGTTGCGCGACATCCCGGTGGAGGTGGAGGAAGCCGCCGCGGTGGACGGCGCCAGCGTGTATCGCACCCTCATGCAGGTGGTGCTGCCCATGCTGGCCCCGACGCTGGTCGCGGTGGCGGTGCTGGTGTTCATCTTCTCCTGGGACGACTACCTGTTCGCCCTGGTGCTCTCCTCTTCCAACGCCACACCGGTCACGCTCGGCACCAGCAACTTCGTCACCAGCACCGGCATCCGCTGGGGGGACATCTCGGCCGCATCGTTCCTGTCCACGCTCCCCCCACTGCTGTTCGCGATCTTCGCGCAGCGGTATCTGGTGAGCGGCCTGTCGGCCGGCGCGGTCAAGGGTTAGCCGGTGCGATAGTGACCAACGTGCACAAATACGAACGGGTCGCAGCGAAGATCCGGGAGACGATCGACTCCACCCTCTCGGAGAACGACGCCCTACCGTCGGAGCGCGAGTTGATGTCGATCCATGGGGTCAGCAGGCTGACCGTGCGGGCGGCGATCGCCAAGCTGGTGGACGAGGGCCGTGTCTACAACATCCAGGGATCGGGCACCTACGTGGGTTCGAAGGGGATGTTCTCCAAGACCCTGAAGTTGACGTCGTTCACCGAGGACATGACCAACCGTGGGCACGTGCCCTCCTCCCGGGTGTTGCAGGCCGCGCGGGTGAGCGCGACCGATGCGATCGCACGCCGGCTGAACATCCCCGCCGGCGGCGCGTGCACCAGACTGCGGCGGCTCCGGCTGGCCGACGACGATCCGATGGCGCTGGAGGACGTCTACCTGCCCGAGGACGTGCTGCCGTTGGAGGAGCTGAACCTGGGCCGGTCGCTCTACGCCCAGTTGGCCGACCGCGGCTTCCAGATCCATCGCGCCGAACAACAGGTGCGGGCGATGCTGCTGGACGATGAGTCCTGCGGTCTGCTGGCGGTTCCCGCCGGCTCGGCGGCGCTGTTCATCGAGCGGATCAGCTCGACCCGGCGCGGTCGGATCGTGGAGTTCGCTCGCACCATGTACCGCGCCGATCGGTACAGCTTCCAGCTCGGGGTGGCGCGGGAGAACGGAGAGTCATGACGGCGCTGGCGATCGGGATCGACATCGGGGGGACGAAGATTGCCGCAGGAATCGTCACACCCGCCAACGCGGTGATCGTCCGGCGGGAACGCGCGACCCCTGCGGCCGACGGTCCCGACGCGGTGCTGGACGCGACCTGCTCGTTGACGGCGCAGCTCTTGAACGCCGTGCCCGCCGGTAGCACCGTCCAAGCGGTCGGGGTCGGTTCTGCCGGCGCGATCGACAGCGGGTCACGGACCGTCGTCGCCGCGACCGATCACATCCGCGGCTGGACCGGGACCGACATCGGCGGGACCCTGGAGGCTCGGCTGTCGCTGCCGGTCGCGGTCGACAACGACGCCAGGGCACACGCCGTCGGCGAGGCGATCGCCGGAGCCGGGCAGGGATGCGGCACCGTCGTGCTGGCCGCCGTCGGCACCGGCATCGGCGGCGCGGTGGTGGTGGACGGCTCACCCCTCGGCGGCGCACACGGGATCGCGGGCCACTTGGGGCACATCCCGGTCGCCGAGGCCGGGGATCTGTCGTGCCCCTGCGGCCTGACCGGGCACCTGGAGTCCATCTCCTCCGGAGGTGGCCTGGTGGCGTTGTACCGGTCCCGGGGCGGAACTCGGACGGTGACGAGGGCCGACGGGGTCGTCTCCGCGGCCGCCGCCGATCCTGTGGCGCGGCACTGCGTCGAGCTGTCGGCCGGCACCTTGGGGCGTGTGCTGGCAGGCGTCGCCGCTCTCGTCGACCCCGACGTCCTGATCATCTCGGGGGGTCTGCGAAACGCGGGAACCCTGTGGTGGCAGGCGGTTCGCTCGGCCTTCGCAGCCTCGGTGTACCCACTGCTGACGGAGACCCCGCTCGTTCCGGCGCGCCTGGGCGCGGATGCCGCGATCATCGGGGCGGCCCACCTGGCCCGATCGGCGGCGGTCCGGCCGTGATCGAGTCGATGCGCGGCGGGCTCATCGTGTCCT
>JBIQML010000155.1:0-8855 GCA_044463405.1 Nakamurella lactea
GGTATGCGGACTGCTTTCGGGGCGTGCTGTCGTAGTGCCGTCAGGTAGGTAGCGATCGATCTTCCTGGTGACCACGCGGTCGCCTCGGCCGGCGGTCAGTCCGTCGTGCAGGGTGACGGTGTCGTGGTCGCTGACGGTTCCGGCGGTGACGAGGTCCCTGCGGGCGCGCTCGTTCAGGTCGTGGACGGTGTCGTTGTCCGCGGCAATGAGCAGCGCCAGTCGGCCGGCCGTGGTGTCCGCGAGCCAGGCCCGGTAGGCGGCGTCGGTGACGTCGTTGCGGTCGCCGGGGGTGGCGCGGTGGTGCGCCTCGTAGGCCGCGATGGCCGTTTCGTCGCCGATTCGCAGGGCGTCGGCGGCTCGTTGCTCCCATTCGCGGACGGTGCCGTCCGGCTCGGTGAAGCGGCGGACCTCCGTCAGGGTTGGTGTGTCGGCGCGGGCTGCGGCGAGCAGGCCAAATGCGCCGCCGGTCTCGATGGCGGACAGCTGGTAAGGGTCGCCCACCAGCAGCAGCTTTGCGCCGGATTTAGCGGCCTGAGCTGCGAGGCGATCCAGGGCGAATGTACCGGCCATACCCGCCTCGTCGACGATCAAGAGCTGACCAGATCGCAGGCTCCACTTGTCGAATATTCGTTGCTGCTGGTTGATCTCCCTATCCAGCTCACCGTGTGGGTGGCTGGATCTGGCTGCTTGAAGCGCCCTGATGGCGCGTGCCCGATCGGGTTGGAGCGCCTGTTGCGCGAGCCATTGAGCCGTGTTGTCCGTGTCGATGCCGAGCTCGTCGGCGAGCACCTGGGCAGCGCGCGCCGACGGCGCGAGGCCCACCACACTGCCCGGCCCGTATTCGGCTTCCCACATGGCGCGGGCGCCGGCCAGCGTGGTTGTCTTGCCGGTGCCGGCCGGTCCAACGAGCACGTCTACGCGGCGTCCGGAGGTGGCTACCGTCACCGCCGCCGGCGCCTGGTCGTCCGCCGCGAGCGTCACGTTTCGTTGGCGGAGCGGCTGCTCGGCGATGCGGTGGGCTCGTTCCATATCGACTGCCGGACCACTCGTGTCGGCTGCCAATTTCCGTAGTGCATCCTCGGCCGCCAGCACGGCCTGCGAGGTGAAGATCGTCGGGTGGTGGAGGATACTCGCCCCGTTCTGATCGCGGAACGGCGCCGGCGTCGTCGCGAGCTCGGGAGCAGTGATGGTCACCGAGAGCTGCTCGGCTGCGTCGACGATCCGATCCCGAACGGCGAGCAGGTCATCGGGGCCCGCGAACTGCCAGCCCGCCGCAGCCACCTGTCGAATCGCCTCGGCAATAAGGTTCCATCGGCTCCAGGTTGCGCGGGAGTTGCTCACTTGGGTTACGACGTTCGCGGCGAGGGCGGATGTGTCGGTGACGGGGACGTCGTTCGCGCGGACCAAGACTGGCCGCCGTTTGTGCCCCGATACCATCGCGTCGGCGGTCCAGTGATCCGGGTCGATGCCCAGCACCCGCTCCGCGCGACCCCGCCACTCCCGCACCGCCGCGGCGAGGCTGCCATGCTCCTTCTCCGGGCGGGTCTCAAGGGTGACGTGTTGGCGGATCCGATTGATCGTCCGGGGAGTCGGTCGTTGGCCGCGTCGAGCGACGTACTGGTCTACGGCATCGTCAACGGCAGCCTCGATGTCCGTCGATCGCTGCGAGAACGCGGCGATCAGGCTCTGGGGGACGGCGCTGAGTTCTCGCGCCGGCCGGCGGCCGCGGCCTCGTTCGCGTTGCTGCCACGTCAGACCGGTGCGACGGGTGACCTCGTCGGCGAGCAGCGCGTTGTACGTCTCGGAGTACGCGACCACGGAGCGGTAGAGCGTGCGGCTATCGATGGTGCGCCACATGTCATCTTTGCCTTGGACGCGGTTGGCCACGGTGACGTGTGTGTGGAGCTGCGGGTCGCACTTGCGGGAATCCCAGTGGTCGAAAGCGGCGGCGATCATGCCGCGAGTGGCGACCCTTCCGACCCCTTGCGCGCCGACTCTGGTGCGCAGCGCCTCGACCTCGATCAGGTTGAGGACCGTTTGCATCGCGGCGCGGTGCGCGTCGTACAGCTTGACCTGGGTCCCGTGGTCGGCGATCGCCCACAGTGCCGACACGGACTTCGGCACCGAGAAGGTGAGGTCGAAGCCGGTGACGGCATGCCTGGACGGGGTGGCTCGTTCCTCGGCCGTGATCGTCTGGACCAGTTGGTGGCGGGTGGCTGGCGGGAGCTTCTGCGGGAGCGCTGCGATCCGGCGGGCCGTTCGCACGGATCGCGTCGGGTAGACCGGGACGGGCCGGCCCAGGCTCGTGCCCGTGGTTGGGTCTGCGCCGTGCTGGAACAATGTGCGGAGCTGCGCCTCGCTGACCTCGTCACCGTCGCGGATCGCCGCCAGGCCGGCCAGCCCACACCCGAGCGATCGGCCTGGTGGGTAGCCCTCGGCCGTGTAGTAGCGGGTCAGTGGCGTCGTCGGATCGGTGCCTCGACCATCGCCTGCGGCGATGTTGCCCGTCAAGTACTCGACCGACGCCATCCGCGATATGGACATGACCACGACACGGAGTGGGCCGTTCAAGTGGGACTACCGGACGGCGGCCGGGGGTCCCCCGGTGGTCAACCCTGCGATTGGGATCACCAGCTGTCGCATCTTCCCGGATCGACCTCCATCGGGCAGAGGCGCATAGTCGCCCCAACGCAATTCATATCGTCCCGCCAGAGTGAGCATCTTCTCGCGGCCCTTCTTCGTCCCATCGCCGGTGTTGGGTCCCCAGTTGCGCTGGCCGTCGAGTACGACTCCTTCACCAATGCGGAACGCTGCAGCATTTCTGACGTCGCCTGCGGTTGGAGCGCGCCAGTAGGCTGGGTCGTTGGTCAATACGACTACCGCGCCGTTTGCGCCCGGACGCGTGCCAGTGAACTGTTCGACGCGCTCGATGTCCTCGATGTCCTTAACGACGTCGTAGGCGCGAATGTCCTGGGCGCCGTGGTTCTTCAACTCATATCGCTCTCTGCCGTCCTCGCCACGCCACGCTCGAGTGAGGTACTTCAGTTCAACTGCGGTGTACCGGTCAAGATCAGGTCGAGAGAACGCCAGGTCGAGGTGAACATTCGCTGCCGGGCGCGTCTCCAATCGCACGAGCATGTCGGCGTCGGCCTGTTGGACCTGCCAGGCAAGCGCCAACTGGAAATCGGCCTCGCTGTGAAATACCGGGCGCAACTGAGCGAGGCGTCGCAAGATCTCGAACAGGCCCACCGAGCCGGCAATCATCATTCATGGAGTGTAAGACGCCGGCTGCTGCTGTCCAGTTGGGCGAAATCTCGGAGAATCGTCGCCGTATCCGATATGGGCGCCAATGACATTCGAGGTACCGGACGCGACCTCGGCAGCTCGAGCGATGGCAGATAATCGGTTGTCCGACCACGTAATTCCCGTTCCATCCGGAGCCGGCCGTGGTAGGTAATTTTTGGCCGGACCGCGTGGTAGGCACCTCGAGCTTTCTGGCGTCCAACGGTCCGCCATGCATATGTGCGAGCACAAACTCACGGTATGAGGCATTGCAACACGCAGGCTGTGCCCGGGCGGGAACGGTGACCCGCTACCGCCGAGTCCGTACCTGCGTGTAGCTGATGCTGATCCCGGCAAGGCTCCCCTTGGTTGTACCCACCCATGAGTCCGCATCCCGTGGTTGTTCGTCGACGGGAGGTTGACCGGGAGGCTACGGGCGTCGTGCCAGAGGTCTGTCTGCGATTATGATGATCTTGAGCGGCAGGCTGGCACGGTTCAGGTTCTGGCCTTGAGCCGGAGCGGATAGCCCAGGCTGGCTCGCCAATGGCCGTCACACTCGGGTGGAATTGGGGAGGCGGCAGGCTGACGAGCTCCGGTGCTGGCGTCAGTGGGATCACGGGTGGCGGTGCGTGGCGTGACGCGGCGGCATCGGAATCAGTCGGGGCTCTCAAGCCGGCCGTGCCCAGAGCTGCCGTTTCTGGATTGATTCTGGCTGACGGTCCCAGGGTTGGGTAGGCGCGCGCCCGTCCGTGCGTGACGTGCCGACTTGGGGGTGAGGTCCGAGATGGCGGAGGCTGAAGTGGCCCCGGCGGCAGGCCCGGCCGCTGATGTGCCGTCCAGGGCGACGCGCCCGGCGCAACTCGATGCCGACGGCCGCGTCGTTACCGTCCTTGTCGCCGTCATCGTGGTCGCGCTGGCGGTCGGGTCGTTCGTGCTGTCCTTCGTGTCGCTGCGCGCGGTGGCCGAGGGGGCCAACATGGCGCCGTCGTTGTCGTGGATCTGGCCCGTCATCGTCGACGCCGGCGTTGTGATGAACGCGACCGCCGCGATCGTGCTCCGCCAGCGTGGCGCGTCATCGCTGTACCCCTGGGCGTCGATGACGGCAGGCGTCATCATCTCGTTGATCGGCAACGCGCTGCACGCCGTCAGCGACGGTAGCGTCCTGCACCTGACGCCGGCCGTCGCCATGCTGGCCGGCGCCGTGCCCCCACTGACGTTGCTCCAGGTGACGCACCTCGGAGCACTCCTGTTGGTGCGGACGACGCGACGTGACGCGCCAGCGGATGACGCGACCGCGAGAGCGTCAGCCGAGCAGCCGGCGCTGGCGGACCGGGCCGCGATGCCTACGTCACCGCCGCCCCCGGGTGGCGCCTCGTCACCCGGGTCACCGCCAACGTCAGTAACCGACGTGTTGAAGACGCAACC
This sequence comes from Nakamurella lactea, assembly GCA_044463405.1. Taxonomy (GTDB): domain Bacteria; phylum Actinomycetota; class Actinomycetes; order Mycobacteriales; family Nakamurellaceae; genus Nakamurella; species Nakamurella lactea_B. Next base: position 4,708 of record JBIQML010000155.1, read on the forward strand.
CTCGTCACCGATTCGGACCGCGTCAGCACCGATGGATGGCCTACCGGCGCGGATCCGCGAAGCTGCGGAGCGTGGCGAGCCGGTGTCCGGACCGATCGTCGGACGATGGCTCGGCGTCTCGTCGTCAACCGGACTGCGGCCTCTGCGGGCCGTCATCGCCGACGATCCGGAACTCGCGGATCTGCTGGCGGGGGATGGGCGAGCGGGCCGAGCTCACGGGACGTCGCGGCAAGGAGATGTCGGGCAGGACGATGACGGCATCGGCCCGTTGCCGCAAGGGCACGTCGACGTAGATCGCCGTGGTCCCGAGAGACTCGTGGCCCATGAGCTCCTTGATTACCAACGAGTCGACGCCGTGTGCGCGCAGCGTTGATCCGAACCAGTGCCGCAGCGCGTGCGGCGTGCCGGGGATGCCGGCGCGATGCATCGCCTTGGACACCACGGCGCTGACGGAGTTGGCCAGCATCGGCCCACCCGCCGGGTGACGGCAGTTGCCGACCCAGGTAGGGAACCACCACGACCGTGCCGGCATCTGCCGGGCAAGGCGCTCAAGCAGTGGGTGCAGCGGCACATCCCGTCGCTTGCCGCCCTTGCCGATGACGGTGATCGTCTTGGTGAGCGCGTCGACATCCTCGCCACGAACCCGCGCGATCTCGCCGACCCGCACGCCCGCGTAGGCGCCGAGCAGGATCATCGCCTTGGTGCGGCTGTGCGTGCGAACACCGAGCAACACGGTCAGGTGCTCGTCGGCGAGGGGCCGCGGCCGACCCTTGGGCACCTTGGGAGGCGTGGCGATCAGGGTCGGGTCGTCCTGGCGGTGGCCGGTGAGGACCAGCCACTGGCACCAGGAGCGGATGGCGCCGTGGTAAGTGGCGCGGGTCGATCGTGACCAGGCGCGGCTGGTGAGGAACGCGTCGATGTCGTGGGCGGTGATGTCCACTGCGTGCGGTAGGCGGCGGATGACCCAGGAGCGCTCGGTGATGGTCTTATCGGACAAGTTCCGCCCGCGCTGCCAGAGGATCCACTCGTCGACCAGCGCGATGTCATCGGCGACGAGGTTGGGGTCGTTCTCGATGCCGGCCGGCTCGCATTCCACCTCTGATGCAGCCATGTCACCCTCCCCGCAGGTGCGCTCACGCTCAGTGCGCGTGAAGATGACAATGCGAGGAACTACGGGACGGCGGCACCGTCCGGTCAGGACGCTTCGGGACGTCCCTGACGAGGCGAGACGTCTGCAGGCGTCCCCGGAGGAGGTCCGGCGGTGACCAACGAGCGCCTACGCAGCGCGATCCACGCGCTGGGGCTGTCCGCTGGCGGCCTGGCCGAGTCCGTCCGGGTGGACGTGAAGACTGTCGAGCGGTGGATCGCTCTGGATCGCGTGCCTCATCGCCGTCACCGGCACGACGTAGCGGCTCTGCTCAAAGCAGACGAGGCGCATCTGTGGCCGAGCATTCTCGAGGGATCGGCCACGAAGGCGGCGAGCATGGCGGAGATCGTGGCGGTGTACCCGAACCGCGGCGACGTGCCGCAGGATCTGTGGGAGGGCCTGTTCGCGGGCGCCCACCAGCACATCGACCTGCTCGCCTACGCGGCGCTGTTCCTGACGGACTGGGACCCGGACCTCGGTGCTGAGCTCGCGGCCAGAGCCGGTGACGGAGTCGACGTGCGCATCCTGCTCGGCGACCCGGACTCAGTCGACGTGCTGTCCCGCGGGGCTTCCGAGGGCATCGGGCCCAGCATCTCTGCGCGGATCCGGATCAGCGTTGCGAACTTGGCTGCGGCGGTCCAGGCGCCCCGTGTGCAGCTGCGGTTCCACTCCACGCCGCTGTACAACTCGATGTACCCCTTCGACGGAGACATGCTGGTGAACATGCACTCCTACGGTCACCCCGCGGCCATGTCGCCGGTGATGCATCTGCGGAGACTGGCGGACGGGCGACTGTTCGACCACTACCTCACCAGCCTGGAAAAGGTGTGGGAGACCGCGACCGATCAAGTGGAAGGAGTGCTGTGATGGCACGCATCGACTACCTGGACGACCCGAATGCGCCGGCGGCGAACAGCATCGTCCCCTCGACGACGGCGATCGTCCTCAACGATGCCGGCGAGCTGCTGCTGGTCCACAAGGTCGACAACGATCAGTGGGCGCTGCCCGGCGGCGGGATGGACCCGGGCGAGTCGATCTCCCAGTGCATCGTGCGGGAGGTCAAGGAAGAGACCGGCATGGACGTGGAGGTGACCGGCATCGTCGGCATCTACACCAACCCGAACCACGTGATCGCCTACGATGACGGCGAAGTTCGCCAGCAGTGCTCGGTGTGCTTCACGACGCGGCTCCTTGGCGGGACGGTGCGGACCAGTTCCGAGACCAAGGAGGTCCAATTTGTGCCGGTGGGTCGCGTCGACTCATTGACCATCAACCCGTCGATGCGGCTGCGGATCCAGCACGGGCTGGAGCACCGGGAGCGGCCGTACATCGGGTGACGACGGTAGCCGTGATCAGGTATTGCGCTGGTTCTTGAGGCGCTCTTCGACGCGGGCGACCGTGGCCGCGAGCTCGTCCTTCGCCTTGAGCATGGCCCGATGGACCGGATCGTCGGGCGGGTAGCGCTGCAGAATTTCGGCCAGTCGCTCCTCGAAGGTGACGGTCTCGCCGGTCGGACCGGTGGTCATGTCCGCCCAGGTCAGTGCGTCGGCAACGAGGCTCTCCTCGCGCGGGTACTTGTTGAGTTCCGCAATGAGCCCGCGCTCGGCGGCCTCGTACCGCGCGCACGAGTGGTGGGCGACCAGCGCGACGATCCGTGGATCGACGCCTTCGCGCTCAAGAAACCGCGCGCCATCCAGCGGATGGAAACCGCTGGACGCAAGACTCGGCGCATAGCCGACGTCGTGCAACCAGGCTGCAGGAACCAAATGACAGGGCCCGACTGCGCTCTCTCTCGCTTGCGCTGCCTTCTTCGCCACTGCAGCCGTGTGCGTGAGGCGCCAAGTAGCGTCGCCGAGCATGAGAAGCGCCTTCTGACGAGCCGACTCATCGCCGGTCGTGCAAGTACCGGCCATGCAGCCAACCTACCTGCAGGCGTCCTCCTCACCGGCACTCACCGACACGCAGTGTGCCTCCGACGGCGTAGATGTACCACCGCTCCTCTCGATTGGTAGGGTAGCCTGCCGACTGTGGCCGAACTTGATTCCAATCCAAAGTCCATTCAGTCCCTTTATGCTTGGTACGCCGAGGGCAAGCTGTGGGTGAATCGACGGTACCAGCGGAAGTTGGTGTGGACCCTAGATGAGAAGCAGCGACTCATCGAGTCAGTTTTGAACCGGTACCCAATTCCAGCGATACTCCTCGCCGAACGTGACGATGGGAGCTATGAGGTTATTGATGGCTTACAGCGCTTGCACACTCTGATGTCATTTATCGAAACCTCGTTTCCGACCGCCGACGGTCGAAGATTCAACGTTTCCGAATTCCCCACTGCTAACACGCGTGCTGCCGAGGGCGCATTCTCTCTCGAATCAGACGACGGAGTATCTCCGTTGAGCCCGAAAGAGGTCGGCCAGTATCTCGACTACTCCATGGCAATTTCGACCATGCGAGGCGCGACTAACGATCAGATCGATGACGTGTTTGGCCGGATCAACACATACGGTCACCGGTTAAGTGATCAGGAGCGCAGACAGGCGGGCGTTCAGAACAACTTCTCGCAGCTAGTTCGCAACTTGTCGAGCGCGTTGCGAGGAGACGTCTCGACAGATGTATTGAAGTTGTCGGATACGCCGGTGATAAGTATCGACCTCCCTATGATGCGCCACGGATACGGTGTCTTGGCAAGCGAGATATTCTGGGTTAACCATGGTGTACTTCGCGCAACTGATCTCCGGGATTCGATGGACGAGCAGTGTGTCGCGGACATCGCCGCGTCGATCGTGGGAGGAGCCATAATTGCACGATCCAAAGACGCTCTGGACGAGATTTACCGCGAGGGATCTGACGAGGGACGGCGCATTGAAGGTGCGCTCTTAAGCTACGGTTCCGAAAAATTCGAGGCAGAATTCAAGCATGTTATCGGCCGCCTACGGGAGATCTGCGAGTCGGGGTCTTCTCCGATAAAGTTACGGTCTCTGCTCTTTTCCAAGCAGACGACGAA
>JBIQML010000156.1:0-8854 GCA_044463405.1 Nakamurella lactea
ATCTGATGCGCCTCGAGCGTGGCGGCGCCGTCCGCGGGCCGACCGGTGCGCTGGTCCCACAGCTGCCACGGGGTGAGGTTCATCAGCGCGTCGGCGGTCAGCGCGGCGACGTCCGGGTCGTCCGGGAAGCGCCGATGGACCTCGCGCATGGCGTCGGCGTAGCCGGCGTTCCAGATCGAGCAGGCGGCGCCGTCGCCGGCGGGGACCTCGGACGGGTACCGATGGGTCAGGGCCTCGGCCAGGGCGCGCTCGACCTCGGAGGCTCCCGTCACCGCCCTGGCGGCCTCGGCGGCGGCGTGTGCCCGGGCGACGCTGCTGGTCAGATCCGCCTCGTCGAAGGCCTCCCACGGCTTGTTGTAGTTCGGGCCCAGGGCATAGGCCAGCCCCCAGCGTGCGAACGCGCAGTCCGGGTCGGCGGCGGTGGCCCGCTGGAAGCAGCGGGCGGACTCCTCGTGGTTGAAGGCGTAGCTCCAGATCAGGCCGCGATCGCACCAGGCCTGCGCGTCCGGGTCGGCGGTGGTGACCGGCCGCCGGTAGCGGCCCAGGTCGAAGCCGGCCGGGTCGAAGCCGGCCGGGTCGAAGCCGGCCGGGTCCGGGCGGGCGGTCATCTCGTCGGGCGCGGGGCCGACAGCGACGCGGCGGTGACGGGGTTCGTCATCGGGGCGCGACCGAGAAGCGGCGGTTGGCCAGGCTGGGGTTGGTGCGGCGGACCGCGGCGATCCGGTCCGGCGTGACGTCTCCGACCGCCAGGCCCGGCTGCTCCCCCGCGCCGGCGATCACGGTACCCATCGGATCCACCACGATGCTCTGGCCGCAGGACACCGGGCCGGTCTGGTCGGAGGCGGCGATGTAGATGGTGTTCTCGATCGCCCTGGCGGTGACCAGCGAGCGCCAGTGGTGTTCCTTGGCAGGGCCCACGATCCAGGCCGAGGGCAGCGCGACCAGGTCCGCTCCAGCGTCGGTGACCCACCGGAACGCCTCCGGGAAGCGCAGGTCGTAGCAGGTCAGCGCGCCGACGGTGACCTCCCCGACGGTGAAGGTGAGGGGTCGGTCGATCTCGCCCGGCAGGTAGTCGTCGGACTCGCGGTAGCCGAACGCGTCGTACAGGTGGATCTTGCGGTAGCTGCCCAGCATCTCGCCGGTGTTGGACAGTGCCAGCAGGGTGTTGTAGTCGCGCCTCTCGTTCGCGTCGCCGGATCGCTCGAGCATGCCGACGATCACGGCGATGCCCGCGGAGGCGGCTGCCTTCCCGATCGCCTCGGCGAACGGGCCGTGCACGTCCTGGCCGTGCGGGCCGGGCCCGTCGGCGTGCCGGGGATCGAAGTACATGGACACCTCGGGCAGCACGGCCAGGTGCGCCCCGGCCGCCCCGGCGTCGCCGATCAGCTGCTCGCACTGCCGGGTGTTCGCGGCCACGTCGGTGCCCGCGGCGAACTGGCAGACTGCCACCTTCATGCTCATCCCGCCCTCTCGCGTGTCGGGTCCGACCATCGTGTCACGGCGGCCGGTCGGGCCGCGGGTGGCCAGGCCCCGGTCGCGTGCGGACGCTACTGTACGAACCAGGCGGCCGTCGCCCGGTCGCCCCGGTTCACCGGCTCGGAGGGAGGCGCCCATGGCGCGCCACGCGCTGCCGTACTCGTCCAGCCGGCCGTCCCTGGAGTACCTGAGCCATCTCGGCCCGCACCGGATCGCGGTCGGCGAGCTGTCCGCGATCGGCATGCCCGGGGTGGTGTTCGCGCCGGTGACAGGGCCGCGCTGCCCGGCCGTGGTGTTCGGGCACGGGTGGCTGCAGCCGGTCGGGCGGTACGCCGACACCCTGCGCTACCTCGCGTCATGGGGCTTCGTGGCGGCGGCGCCGGCCACCGAGCGCGGCCCGGTGCCCTCGCACGCCGGGCTGGCCATGGACCTGGCGCGGGCGCTGGACCGGCTGTCCGATGCCAAGCTGGGTGGTGGCCGGGTGACGGTGGACCGTGCCCGGCTGGCGGTCGCCGGGCACGGCACCGGAGGGGGTGCGGCCGTGCTGGCCGCCGCGGGAGCGCCGCCGGTCAAGGCGGTGGTGACGGTGTCCGCGATGCGGACCTCCCCGTCGGCGGTGCAGGCAGCGAGGCGGGTGACCGCGCCGGGCCTGCACCTGGTCGGCACCGGCGACAAGCTGGCCGCCAAGGAGTCCAACGGAGAGGCCATCGCCCGGGCCTGGGCGGGCCCGGTCCAGCTGCGCCGGCTCAAGGGCGCCAAGCACCTGAGCCTGGCCGAGGGGAAGCACTGGACGTCGTTCTTCCTGTCCGATCAGGCCGACAAGGGCATCCAGAAGTCGGTGCGGGAGCTGATGACCGCGTTCCTGCTGCTGCACGTGGCCGGCCAGAACCAGCTGGCGGAGGCCATGGACGGCAAGGTCGCCGGCACCACGCCGGTGACCTTGAAGCCGAAGCCGGCCGCGAGGGCCGAGCTCGAGCCGGCCTGATGTCCGCGGCGACGCCGGGCCACCCGGACGATCCCGGCGCCCGGGGTGGCGACCGGGCAGGGTCCGATCAGATGTAGATGGCCGGGTCCGACCACGGGTCGTGACCGCGGTCCGGCAGGACCCGGGCCGACACGCCGACGGCGACCCGGCCGGGCGGCACGTCCTTGACCACCACGGCGTTGGCGCCGACCTTGGCGTCCTCGCCGATCCGGACCGGGCCGAGGATCTTGGCACCGGCCCCGATCAGCACCCGGTCGCCCACCGTCGGGTGCCGCTTGCCCCTGTTCATCGAGATGCCGCCGAGCGTGCTGCCGTGGAACATCACCACGTCGTCACCGATCTCGGCGGTCTCCCCGATCACCACGCCCATCCCGTGGTCGATGAACATCCGCCGGCCGATCACCGCCCCCGGATGGATCTCGATGCCGGTCAGCGCCCGAGCAAGCTGCGAGAGCGCTCGGGCCGGTAACCGCAGCGGCCAACCGGATGTCCACAGCCGATGCGCCAGCCGATGCGCCCAGATCGCGTGCACGCCGGAATAGCACAGGGCGATCTCCGCTAGCGAGCGGGCCGCGGGGTCGTGGTTCCGTGCGGCGAGCAGATCCTCCATCAGCAGGCGCGAGACGCCGACCCGGCCGGCAGCGGAGGGCTCGGCGGGCGGGTCGGGGGTGACCGCGCCCTGCGCGGTCACGTCAGTCCACCAGACCTTCGAACAGCACGGTGGACAGGTAACGCTCGCCGAACGAGGGGATGATCACCACGATGGTCTTGCCGGCGAACTCCTCTCGGTGCGCGATCCGCATCGCGGCGGCCAGTGCTGCCCCCGAGGAGATGCCGACCAGCAGACCCTCCTCGGTGGCGGCGCGGCGGGCCCACGTCACCGCCTGATCGCTGGGAATGTCCAGCACCTCGTCGTAGATCCCGGTGTCGAGCACCTCCGGGACGAAGTTCGCGCCCAGGCCCTGGATCTTGTGGCTACCGGGTGCGCCGCCGTTCAGGATCGGGGACTCCGCCGGCTCGACGGCGAACATCTTCACCCCCGGCTTGCGCGACTTGAGCACCTGGCCCACGCCGGTGATCGTTCCGCCGGTGCCGATGCCAGAGACCACCGCGTCGACCGCGCCGTCGGTGTCGTTCCAGATCTCCTCTGCGGTGGTCTCCCGATGGATGCGCGGATTCGCCTCGTTGGCGAACTGCCGCGCCAAGATCGCGCCGGGGCGCTCCGCGGCGATCCGCTCGGCGCGCGCGACGGCACCCGACATGCCGTCGGCGGCCGGGGTCAGCACCAGTTCGGCGCCGAACGCGCGCAGCAGGGCGCGGCGCTCGCGGCTCATGGAATCCGGCATGGTCAGCACGACCGTGTAGCCGCGGGCGGCACCGACCATGGCCAGCGCGATGCCGGTGTTGCCGCTGGTGGCCTCCACGATGGTGCCGCCGGCCGGCAGGTCGCCGGAGGCGTCGGCGGCGTCCACGATGGAGACGCCGATCCGGTCCTTGACGGAGCTCGCCGGGTTGTAGAACTCGAGCTTGGCCAGCACGATCGCGGGCGCGCCGTCGGTGATGCGGTTCAGCCGGACCAGCGGAGTGCGGCCGACCAGGGCGGTGACGTCGTCGTAGATCTGAGCCATGTCGGGTTCTCCTTGGGATCGGGGGTCGCACCGGGGGTGGCCCCAGTGGGACTACCCGTCATGATGCCCAATCAACGGCGTCGCGGCGGCGTCGCGGACCTGCCTGTCGCGCGTGCCCCGGGCTCGGTCGTCAACGCCGCGGCGCGGGCACACGGCAGGATGATGGCCACTCTCGGTGCCGAATTATCCGGTCGCCGAACAATCCCGCACCGGATCTGCGGCGCCCGTGACGCACGTGCTACGGCATTTCGGACATTCGCCTCCGGATGTATGCGGCAGCCGGCGTAGCGTCCGCCGGTATGGACAGCACCACGCCGGCGCCCCGAGTCCTGGTGATCGGCCTGGACCCCTACCGGGTGCCCGGCCCCTGGGACCCGAAGCCGGTCGCCGAGGCCATCAACCTGGGCATGGCCAGATTCGCCGAGCACGGAGTGGGCGTTCGCTCCTGCCTGTTCGGGTTGGACGGCAGCGACGACATCGAGGCGGTCGTCACCGACGCGTTGCGGGCGCAGCCGTGGGAGTGCGTGGTGGTCGGCGGCGGGGTGCGCACGCCGGAGCATCAACTCGAGCTGTTCGAGCGGGTGATCAATCTGGTGCGCCGGCACGCCCCCGGCGCTGCGATCGCGTTCAACAGCAGGCCGGACGACACCTTTGACGCGGCCGCCCGCTGGATCGAGGTCTGACCCAGCTCCGGCCCCCCGCTGGCCTGTGCTGCCACGAGTCCCGGCCCTGGGCCAGCGGAACCGGCTGCCGCCTAGAGGTTGTCGGCGATGGTCGCCGCCACCAGCAGCCAGGCCTCCCGAGTATCTGGCGACAGCCTGTCGATGGCGATCGGGCCACCGTCCACCAGCGACGGGTCGTACGGAACCCGCAGCACCGCCCTGGTGCGCCGCCGGAAGTGATCCTCGAAACGCTCCGCGAGCGCGGTGTCCGCGACCTTGCTCGGCGCGGACAGCACCGTCACCGCGCCGGCCACCTTGTCGACGTGACCGGACTCCATCAGCGAGTCCAGCGTCCAGGACGCGCCGCCGGCGGTGTCCTCGCGGATGGACGAGACGATCACCACCTGGTCCGCGGCCTCCACCGCCGCCTGCCAGTTCGACGCCTTGATGTTGTTCCCGGTGTCGATGATCATGACCCGGTAGAACCGGGACAGGCTGCGGTGCAGCGCATGGAACGCGGTCGCGTCGATCGACGCGGCGCTGGCCGCGTCCTCGTCGCTGGCCAGCACGTCGAACTGGGCATCGCCCTGGCTGCGCACGTAGTTGTCCAGGTCGCCGACCCGCGCCGACCGGGCGTCCTCGAACCGGTCGAGGTCGCGCAGCAGGTTCACGGCGGTGTTGGTGTGCCGGGACTGCGCCGCGCGCCAGGCCAGCGTGCCCCGGGTCTCGTTGTCGTCCCAGGCCAGCACGTAGCCGCCGCGGTGCAGGCCGAAGGTGGCCGCCAGGCAATAGGTGGCGGTGGTCTTGCCGCCGCCACCCTTGGTGTTGATCACCACGATGGTCTTGGGCCCGTCCAGGCTGCGCTGCACCGCCTGGATGGCCTTGCGATGCGCCAATTCCGCCGGGCCGGGTGCCATCTTGATCGCGCCGCCGGACAGCCGGCGAATCCGGCCGCGCCAACCGGTTTCGGCGGGACCGGGCGCCGGTGCGGGCCTGCTGGCGAGCAGGTCCTCCAGGGTCGGGGGCGGCGCCGGCGGCCCCGGCGACCATTGCTCGGGGCCGGGGGCGTCCGACGGACGGTGACGTCCCGCCGGACCGCCATTGTGGCCGGGCGGTGGGCCGGAGGGGCCGGGCTGTCCGGCCATCGAGGGTCCGGGGCGCCCTGGGGGTGCGAACGCGGGAGTCCCGTCGCGGGGGCCGGGGCCACCCGGTCCGGAGGGGAACGACGGGGGTGGGCAGGTCGGTGCGGGCGGTACCGATGTCGCCGGACGCGCCCATGAAGGTCGCGAGGAGGGCGGGGCGCTGTCCGGTGCCGCGGGAGCGCCGACGACGGGCAGGGGTCCGGTGGCCGGTTCGTCGTCCACCGGCGCAGCCGGTGACGGCGACTCGGTTGCCGGGGCCGGCGACGCCGGCGCAGCCGGAGCGGCGTGAGCAGTCGGTGACGGCGACTCGGTTGCCGGGGCCGGCGCGGGGGGCGTCGCCGGTGCCGCCTGGATGATCGGCGGTGGCGGCGGGCCGACGACCGGCACCGACCCTGTCGAAGCCGCGGGGACGCCGACCGCCGCCGGCTCCACGCGCGGTTCCGTCGCCGGGTCCGATCCCGCCCCGTCGGGCAGGCTGTGCCGGGCCTCCTGCCGTTCTCGCTCGTCGACCCACCCGTCCAGGTGAACCATCACCTCCGAGTCCCGGCCGCAGTCGACCAGGTGCACCGGAACCGGCCTGCCGGCGGGCGTGGCCACGGTCTGCACGATGTACCCCACGGCTTCCGAGCGCGCGTCCTCGGGGCCGGCGGTGACGATGCGGTGGCTGTCGCCGTCGACGGTCACCTCGGCGGTGCCGTCCGGATTCACCACCGCGGTGACGGAACGCCGAAGCTGGCTGTTGTCGGCCATCTCTCACTCCCCACCCCGCGGACGTGCACCGACGCTACCAAACGGACAGTAGTCGGATGACCACTCGCTACCGGCTCACCGACTTGCGGAACTTGCCCATCAGATGGGGTCCGGCCTGCACCGAGGGGTACCTCGGCGCCTCGCCGGGTTCGAGGCACGTCGGCAGGCAGCTGATCTCGGCCGAGTAGTTCGCGTTCTGGAAGTACGGCATGCTCTGCCGGCGGGCGCGGGCCGCGCTCGCGACGGGTGGATCCACCACGCGGTGCAGCGTGGACGTCCAGCGATCGTTGGTCCAGCGGGCCATCAGGTCGCCGATGTTCACCACGAACGCACCGGCCACCGGCGCCACATCCACCCACCGGCCCTCGTGGTCGCGGACCTGGAGCCCGCCGACGGTGTCCTGCCGCAGCACCGTCAGCGTCCCGTAGTCGGTGTGTGCCCCGGCGCGCAGCTGCCCGGGCAGCGGCGCCTCGTCGCGCTCGGGATAGTTGATGGCCCGCAGCGCATCCGGGGATCGATCGAGGTTGCCGGCGAAGAAGTCCGGAGCCAGGCCGAGGCCGCGCGCGAACAGCGACATGAGCCGGTCGCAGAGCTCCGTCATCGCCCGGTAGTAGGCGCTCCAACTCTCCTGCAGCTCCGGCAGCGCGGCCGGCCACAGGTTCGGCGAGTACACCCAGGCCTCGTCCGGATCGTCGAAGTCGTGCGTCGGCGGGTCGACCGGGCCGGCGTTGAACACCTCCTTCAGATCGGGAGGGGTGGCCTCGCCGAGCGAGCCGGCCAGCGACTCCCCCGCCACCGGGATGTAGCCGTAGGGATATTCCGGGTCGGGGCGGGCGACCGTCATCTTCTGCTCCTGCGGCAGGTCGAAGAATCGGGTGGCCGCGATCCATGCGCCATCGGCGACGGCCGGATCGATGCCGTGGCCGACGATCTGGAAGAAGCCGACCGTCCGGCAGGTCTCGTCGAGTCGCCGGCCGACCGCGTCGGGGTCGCCGGAGATGTCGATGACGGGCACGTAGGGCATCCGCGCGTCCTTTCGGGTGAGGAACCTTCCCGGCAGCTGAGAGGCGTTCCCGCGGGAACGCCTCTCCCCCCGCGGTCGGGCGTGTCGAATCAGGCGATGGCGGAGCTTCCGGCCGCCGACGCGACCGCCGCCGCCACCCGCTCGGCCACCCGCCGCGCGTCCGACTCCGCGGCGGCCTCCACCATCACCCGGATCAGCGACTCGGTCCCGGACGGCCGCAACAGCACCCGGCCGGCCTCACCCAGCTCCGCCTCGGCCTCGGCCAGGGCGCGGGTCACCGGCTCGGCCGCCGCTGCCACCGCCTTGTCCGTCACCGGCACGTTGAGCAGCACCTGGGGGAAGTGCGGCACCGTCGCCGCCAGCTCCGCCAGCGTCCGCCCGGACGCCGCCACCACCGACATCAGGTGCAGCGCGGTGAGCAGGCCGTCGCCGGTGGTCGCCAGCTGGGACAGGATGATGTGCCCGGACTGCTCCCCACCCAGCGCGTAGCCGCCGGCCAGCATCTCCTCCAGCACGTACCGGTCACCGACCGCCGTGGTGCGCACGGTGATGCCGGCAGCGGCCATCGCCCGGTGCAGGCCGAGGTTCGCCATCACGGTGGTGACGATGGTGTCGCCGGGCAGTTCGCCGCGCTCCTGCAACGACATGGCCAGCAGCGCGAGGATCGCGTCGCCGTCCACGTCGGCGCCGTCCGCCGTGACCGCCAGGCACCGGTCGGCATCGCCGTCGTGCGCGATGCCCAGGTGCGCGCCGTGCGCCGTCACCGCCTCGCGCAGCCCCTCGATGTGCGTGGAGCCGACGCCCGCGTTGATGTTCAGCCCGTCCGGCGCCGCGCCGATGACGATCACCTCGGCGCCCGCCCGCCGGTAGGCCTCCGGCGCCACCTCGGAGGCGGCGCCGTTGGCGCAGTCGACCACCACGCGCAGCCCGTTCAGTGGGTGCGGGGTGGCCAGCAGCAGGTGATCGGTGTAGCGGCGGGCGGCCTCCGGGACCGGGCGGATCCGGCCGATGCCCTCCCCGACCGGCAGGTCGGCGTGGTCGTTCATGCCCGCCTCGATGGCGTCCTCGGCGGCGTCGGAGAGCTTGCGGCCTCCGGCGGCGAAGATCTTGATGCCGTTGTCCGGCATGGCGTTGTGCGAGGCGGAGATCACCACGCCCAGGTCGGCGCCCAGGTCGGCGGTCAGGAA
>JBIQML010000157.1:0-8811 GCA_044463405.1 Nakamurella lactea
GAGGAGTTCCTGCGACGTTCCGGCACCGTCTACCTGCTCGGCACCGCGGCCGGCACGTCCGCGACCGCCGGGCTGGTCGCCGCATTCGTCGAGGACATCGTCGAGGCCGCTCGCCGGCTGGCCGCCGGCAACCCCGGCGCCCGTCTCGACCCGCCTCTGGCGTTGGTGCTGGACGAGGCAGCCAACTACCCCCTCCCGTCCCTGCCGTCGCTGATGTCCGAGGGCGGCGGCACCGGCATCACCACCCTGGTCGCCCTGCAGGCGTTGTCGCAGGCTCGGGACGTGTGGGGGCGGGACAAGGCCGCCGCGATCTGGGACTCCGCCATCGTGAAGATCATCCTCGGCGGCGGGGGCAACGCCGAAGACCTGCGCGATCTGTCCGCCCTGATCGGCACCCACCGCGAGCAGCGCACCACCGTCAGCTACGGCGGCCTCGGTGGCCGCTCGTACTCCCGCACCCTCGAGGACAAGCCCATACTGGAACCCGCCCGGCTCCGCACCCTCCCCTTCGGGCACGGCCTGCTACTGCTGCGCACCGCCGCGCCGATCATGATGCGCCTGGCCCCGTGGACCAAACGCCCCGACGCTCCGGATCTGCGGGCGGCGCAGGACGACCTGCAGCAGCGAATCCGGCAGGCCAACACCACTGGTGTCGGAAGGTGACCGGAATGACCGACGGAAACCAGCCCACCGGTGACGACACCCCACCCGGGCCTCCGCCCGCCGGGTTCCTCGCGCAGCTGATCAACAGCGGCGGTAACGGTGACGACTTCAACGACCAGGGCCAGGCAACCGACCCGCCCGTACACTGGCCGTCCCTCACCGCGTCCGAGGCCGCCGCCGAGTGGCCGGCGCTGTACGAATGGGTCGCGACGCTGCAGCACCGTTTCCGCGGCATGGTCCACCTCCCGCCCTGCTGGTACCGGCACAATGACCTCGTCGAAGCCCTGTCGGCGCTCCGGGATCACGAGCGCATCAGCTACGCCGACAACGCCGCGCCCACCGCGGCCGTTGCGTGGCACCTGGCATTTCGGGACGTCGAGGCGCGTCTCAGGACCTGGATCGCAGAACTGCGCTGCGGCGGCGACCCGAACTACCACGACCGCGCAGTCCACGCCGCCACCTCGTCCGACCTGACACCGCCGCCGGATCTCGCCACGTGGATCGCCGAAGACCAACACGCCCGCGAACTGGCCGCAACTCGGCAAGCGAAACTCGCCGCAGCCGGCTGACCGAACGCTCAGCAAGGAGCCAGCAATGACCACACCCATAGCCCAAGAGCTCCGCGCCTGGGCGGCCGGCAGCTACCCGGTCGAGGCAGCCACCGAACTCCTCATCCGCGCATTCCGCGGCCGCTTCGCGCAGCCCAGCCATCCGTGGATGCACCGCGACGGCGGCCACTGCATCGACTTCGACACCATCACCGACGAGACAACCGGCGTCTACTCCGGCGGCCAGCAACGGGTTCTCGCTCTCGCTGCAGCGCTAGGCGGTGATCGGTGGATCAACCTCAGTGATGCTGTGCCCGGACTGGACCGATCCGTGGCGATGCTTTTCCTCGCCGCGATCGCGCATGCATCAGGGAGCCACGAGCACAGCGACCTGACCATCGATCCCGGGTCCGGGATCGCGCACCCCGTTGCCCTGGGCAGCCTGTTTCCCTGGCCCAAATGACGAAGCCCTCCTGGCGCCGAACCAAGGGGCCGGGTGGGCGGCGTGGCGCTACCTAGGAGAACCATTCGCCAGAAGGATGCCACTACTGTGAGTAAGGTACGGCAGCAATCCCAAGCGGCTTGGGTAAAGCATCCGTAGCGTGGAGGTATCGCCTAACCGCGGGCACGGACATCTGGGCTCGTCGGCGACACACCCGCCCGAGACCTAGGCCGCAGGCGGGCACGGCGCCGATACGCTCCACTGAGGTAAAGGACGCCGAGACGAGTGCGGGCTACGGACGCGGAGGGCAGGAGTCTTGTGGGCTGACACCGAGACGAACATTGACTACATCAACTTCTCTACCGTGGCCGACTCGGTTGTCGAGCTGATCGAGCAGGCTAAGGGCCAGCCGCTCTCCATCGGGGTCTCGGGAGCGTGGGGAGTTGGCAAGTCCTCGCTCGTGATGCTTACCAAAGACGCGCTTGACCGTCGCGAACGGGCGAGCGCCCGCGATCAGGGCATCAGCGACAAGGATTTCGAATCGAAGTACATCTTCGTCTCCTTCAACGCCTGGCTTTATCAGGGCTATGACGATGCCCGAGCCTCGCTGATGGAGGCGATCGCTGTGAAGCTCGCCGAAGTCGCGGAGGAACGCAAGACCGGAGTCGAGAAGACTCAAGACTTTCTGCGTCGTATCGACTGGTTCCGCCTTGCAAGTTTGACCGCGGGCTCTGCTGTCGCGGTGGCTCTCGGGCTTCCGCCCGTCGGACTGATTGGGCAGCTCACGTCCCTGTTCAGTCGTGGCCGCAAGAGCGGGGTCGACGACACGCTGATCGAGGATGCCCAGAATGTAATGGCCGAGGGCGCCAAGCAGGCCAAGGGACTCCTCAAGAACACACCTGCACAGGATGAGACTCCGCGGCAGAGGATCCAGGCTCTGCGCGACTCTTTTGTCGCGGCACTACGGGAGCTTGGGATCACCCTGGTGGTCTTGATCGATGACCTCGATCGCTGCCTGCCCGAAACAGCAGTCTCAACGCTTGAAGCGATTCGCCTGTTCCTGTTTCTGGACGGCACCGCGTTCGTTATCGCGGCCGACGACCAGATGATCAAGCACGCTGTCAAAAAGCACTTCGACCAGCCCGATGACTCCCTGGTCACCAACTACTTCGACAAGCTCATTCAGGTTCCTATCCGCGTCCCCACCTTGGGCACCCAAGAGGTTCGCGCCTACATGTTCTTGCTTTACGTGCATAACAGTACGCTGGGTGGTGGGGAGCGTGAGCGCATTCGCATCGCCGTCTGCGAACGCTTGGCGAAAACCTGGCAAGGACTGCGCATTGATCGAGCCTTCATCCAAAGCCTCGGGATCCACCTGCCGAATGAGTTAGTCGCACAACTCGACACCGCCGACCGCCTCACCCCGATCATGGCTACCGCGTCTGGCATCGCCGGCAATCCAAGGCTGGTCAAACGATTCCTCAACGCACTGTCGGTGCGCATGGCCGTCGCCAAGAACCAAGGAGTCTCGGTCGATGAGGCCGCATTAGCGAAGTTGCTGCTCTTCGAGCGGCTCGCGCCCTCTGAGCTCTACCAGGACCTGGCCGCGAGCATCACCAATAGCGTGGATGGTAGGCCACATCTGCTAGATGGATGGGAGCCTGAGGATCCTGAAACGGCCTCAGTCAGTCCGATCAGATCGACCGACCCCACCGACCCACGCGACGACGCGGACCTCGCCGCGGCTCCCGATGCGGCAAACAAACATACTGAATCGCAAGAAGACCGCGCTGAAGGAGATGATGCATCGCGGCCCAAGGCTATACCCATCCCGGAGAAGTGGGCGACGGGTTTCGCCAAGGAATGGCTCGCGTTACCGCCGCGCTTGGCTGACATCGACATGCGCGGCGCGCTCTACGTCAGCCGCGAGTACCTTCCAATCCTCACCGTGGAAGATGGCCTGTCCTCCACCGCCGCCGAGCTCCTCAAGGCGTTGATCGAACACCCGGGCGAGGCAGCAGCGCTCTCGGAGCGCCTCGGAGAACTCAGCGGACCCGAGCAGAGCCGAATCTTCGAGAGACTTCTCGATCTGGCTCGTCCTATCGATGCATGGGGGGTGCCAGACATCCTTGAAGCGCTGCTCGTTATGGCTCGGGTGGCTCCCAGTCTGAGCGGAAGTCTGGCTGGCTTCCTGGGCGGGCGTCCACCCGCCCAGATCCAACCAGATCTCATCCCCAAGATCTCCGGGCACCCGTGGGCGAACGACCTGATGACGACGTGGGTCGGCACTCCCAACATCGAAGCGCCAGTCAAGGCCGCCATCAGGAGCAGGATGGGCAATGGGGACCTCACAAAGTAGTACAGGCCCCGGGGCGAACGTTCCTCTTGTTCCCCCGTGGGCCGAACCATTGCCCGACCCCGCAGATCCGGTCGCGCCCGACCTTGAGACTCTGCCTGGCCTCCCGCTGCCGCCGACCCCTGCTCTCGACTCGATCGCGCCGGATCGCCGGTTCGTGAGTACCCGCCGCAACCTAGGAGGCTTCGCGAAGACCGGGGACGCCGTACGTATGCGCCGCGGTATCGCTCACTATGTCCGCACCGGCTACGGCGGCGCAGGCACCATGTCGCGAAGGCTGGGATCGATCTCGACAACCGCACGATCGCTCAGCCGCGCTCTCGACCCAAGCACCACGGATGCAGGCTTAGACCGTGCTCTACTTCAAAGCAAGTCCGCCGAAGAGGTCATCGACGCCGTCGTCGAAGCCGCTCGCCCCCAAGACGGCACCCTTGACTCCGAGGCGTCCCGCGAGGCGATCCGCAATGCCCTGTCTGATCTCCTGGGCCAGCACAGCGATGTCGACCTCCTCAACCTCAGCGACACGCAGCGCGAGTTCGTCATCGAGCGCTACGCCGCCCACGCCGTGTACCGACGGTTCGCGCTCGACGTTGGCAAACACCTCATCGACAATGCCCCCAACGCCACGATCGGCCTCGCCCGGCTCAAGCAAGCCCGCAGCTACATCCGCCAAACGATCGCCGAGTCCTTCCGGCTCATCCGGGAGGCCGGCAAATCTATGACCACCGCCGCCGTCCGGGAGACCGTCGCTAACGCGCTCGCCGACAGCCTGTCCGTCTTCGAGGGATACCTGGCATGAAGTACCTCGTCCGCCCGGCGAGCGCCTCCCCGGCCTCCATAAGACACGCGACCAACGAAGCCATCCCCGTCGAGCTCTACGCCGAACCCGGCAACGCAAGTGGCCCGACCGCCGGTGCATCGGTCCTCCACGAGATCCGGCGGGCTAACCTCAAGCCGAGCACCCGCGCCTGGGACTTCCTTACCATCGCGCTGGCAGCGATCGTCGCCGACACCGCAACTCTTCGCCGAAAAAGCTCAGACGGCTGGACCCGCCAGATCAGTCTTGATCTCGCTCTGGCCGAACCGGAGGCCTGGCGACCCCACCTTCCCCTACTGACCAACGCTCTCGATTTTCTCACCACCGACATCTGGAACATCGAAATCACAACCAAGGCTACTGTCCCGTTCAAACCTTCGAAGCGGGCGGCGGCACCGCGGGCCGACTGCGTCGCCCTGCTCTCAGGTGGGCTCGATAGCCTCGTTGGCGGAATCAACCTCGTCAAGACAGGTAGCAAGCCATTCTTCGTCAGCCAGACAGTCCGTGGCGATGCCGCCAAGCAGGACCGCTTCGCGCGAATTCTTGGCGCCGATCTACCGTACATTCAGCTAAACCACAGCACTAATACGAAAGGCATCTCAGGCCCCGACGAAACGAGCCAGCGGGCTCGCTCGCTCATCTTCATCGCCTACACGGTGCTTGTCGCCTCAACCATCACAACCGCAGACGGAGATCCCGTCGACCTCTACGTCAACGAGAACGGGTTCATCTCGATCAACCCACCGCTGACCCCCATGCGAGTGGGAAGCCTAAGTACTCGTACCGCGCACCCACGCTTCCTGAGCCTACTTCAACAATTGTTTGACGCAACGGGACTCAACGTACGCCTGATCAACCCCTATCGGCTGCGCACCAAGGGACAAATGCTGGCCGAATGCAAGGACCAGACGCTGTTGGCCGAGCTTGCTCACATCAGCACGAGCTGTGGGCGCTTCCAGCGCTACAACTACCAACACTGCGGGCGATGCCTACCGTGCCAAGTCCGCCGGGCCGCGTTTCTGTATTGGAATCACGCTGACAGGACCGAATATGTATTCGACGATCTCGGGCGCAACGACGAAAACCATGCTGGTTTCGATGACGTACGAGCCGTAGCCATCGCTCGTCTCACTGTCGAAGCGGACGGGTTCGCCTACTGGGCAGGGGGATCTCTATCGTGGGTTCCGCGCGGCGAGCGGGCTGCAGCTGGGGCCATGGTCCGCGATGGTCTCGCCGAACTCGGCAAGCTGCACGACCATTACCACGTCACCTAGCTGGTTGGGCGTCTTTGCCATGATCGACTTCCACTGCCACATCGATCTGTACCCGGACCCCAACGCGATCGCGGCTGCCGCGCATCAGGACCAGATAGCAGTTCTTTCAGTGACGACGACACCCTCTGCGTACGTCGGCACCGCTGCTTTGGCCGCCAAACGGCCAATGATTCGAACGGCGTTGGGCCTCCACCCCGAGCTTGCGCACGAACGCAGCCACGAACTGACCCTCTTCGACCAACTCGTACACAGGACACCGTTCGTCGGCGAGATCGGCCTGGACGGCAGCTCCCGCTTCGCCCAGACGCGAACATCACAGGCCGAGGCGTTCACCCACATACTTCGATCATGTGCCGACGCTGGCGGACGCATCCTCTCCATCCACAGCCGAGGCGCGGCACGACCGGTGCTCGACGCGCTGAGAGCGAACCCTGACTGCGGAGTCCCGGTGCTCCACTGGTTCACCGGCACAGTTCGCCAAGCTGAAATCGCCGCCGCGCTGGGCTGCTGGTTCAGCATCGGCACGCCGATGCTGACGAGCGCGAAGGGCCGCGAACTGGTTGCCACACTTCCCCGGGACCGTGTACTCACCGAGACCGATGGACCCTTCGCTACGCGCGACGGCCGACCGCTAATGCCGCGCGATGTCTCGCATACGATCGGTCTGCTGGCCGACCTTTGGGCGATCGAAACCTCAGATGCAGAGGCAAAGATGATCGTCAATATGCGGGATCTGCTGGCCTCACAGGACGGGCACGTTCTGACAGCCGCCCCGACACCGCCGGGCGCGGCCTCGGGGTAGGTAGACACCTGGCGACCGGCTGCCCGCAGATGGTAAGGCCGGGCTGGGGGCAACACGAAGAGCCGTGTTCGCCGAGCAACAGGTCTCCAACGGTTCGGGCTGACAGTGGACCGAAGATCAGCACCGCTGTCGTCCCGGTAGTGAATCGATGCCTAGTCAGCTTCCCACTCGTTTCGCCATGACGGCGAAACGAACCGCCCCGACCGTAGCCGTGGGACACGTGCACCCTAACGGCCGCGCCGCAGCTGCGTCGTCCCCGGCGGAGCCTCGCGTGCGCGTCGCGTCACCGCACCCCGTAAATACGTGCACGGTCAAAAGCCACCGCAACCCCGCATTTGTTTCGAGGCCCCCATGACCGCACCACCGCCGCCGTTGCGCCGCACATCTCCAGCGGCCCGATCATCTGCGAGTCTGTCGATGACACCCGCCCGACTCGGCGCCGCCAAGCTGACCGCCGTCAAGGCAGCACATCCCATCACCGACGTCCTGGCCCGGATGGGTATCCGGTCACCGACGAACTGGGATGGCGTCTCGGAGTATCGCATTCCCGCCGCCACACTCGGCCTGCCCCATGGCGACGACTCCTCGGGAGTGCTGATCAAACCGAACCAGAACCGCTGGTGGGCGTTCCATGCCGGCATCGGCGGCGACATCTTCGACTTGATTCGAGCCGCCACTGGCGTAACGTCGCTCCGCGACGCGGCCGCCATCCTGGACTCGACCGAGCCGATCACGGTCACAAACGCGGACGCCACGTCGGCGGCGCAGTCCCAATCGCGCTCCGAACGGCCTGACCTGCTCCGCACGCCGGCTGCCCGAGTCCTGGCCATCAACGCCCACGCCTGGCGGTACCTGACGCTGCCGGCGCTGGCCGAGCGGGCGCGCGATTATCTCCGCGAGCGCGCTATCGCCGCCACGGCATTGGAGGCCGAGATCGGCCATCCGGTGGCAGGTCACACCCCGAGCAACCCGACCGGGCTCATCGACAACCTGCGGCGCCTCGGATACGGCGACGAGGAGATCATCGACGCCGGCTGGGCTACCCGACGGGCCGGCCGCCCGATCCGAGATCGCTACCGCTCGCGGGTCCTGCTGCCGTTCCGCGATGAAGCCGGGGCGATCCTCGGCGTCACCGGCCGAGACACAACTGGGACTGCGCGCGCCAAGTACCTCAACCATCCCCACACCGCGGTGTTCGACAAGTCCGCGGTGCTGTACCGGCCATCGGCGCCGATCCTGGACAAGAATGCGACGGTCATCGTGTGCGAAGGGACCCTCGACGCCCTGGCGATCGCAGCCGCGGCATCGAGGGTTGACGCCTCCGGCCTGTTCGCACCCGTCAGCCAATCCGGTCTGTCCCTGACCGATCGGGTCGCACCGAGAATCTTCAACCTGCACCCACGCCCGCCCATCCTGTGCGGTGATGGTGACGCCGCCGGGCAGCGCGCCACCGCCGCCTGGGCCCAACGAACGATCCGCACTTACCACCGCGAGGTCCTGACACTGACGCTGCCCGACGGACTCGACCCTGCCGAGTGGCTTGCCCAGCATGGCGACGAGAGCCTTCTCACCTTCGCTCGCAGCGGCTGCCTCGACGACCACGCCCATGTCCGAGCGCAGCCGGCCGGTGCCTTGCTCGCCCGCCACGAACTCGACAAGGCGATGACCGTCGCTCGCCAACACAACCCGAACGTCGAGACCTACATGATCGCTCCTGCGGTCATGCGCCGACTCGGCGCCGTCGCGAGCAGTCTTCCCGGTGAGGCAGCAGTTCGGCGGTTCGCGGACGCCGCAGGCGAGGCTCTCTCCGGCCTCGTGGATGGTCTGAACGCCGCGCGCAGATCCGACTCGATCATGTAAACCGCTCGCCAGCACCGACACTTGTCGGCAACAAGTGCCGAGCCGGGGT
>JBIQML010000158.1:0-8806 GCA_044463405.1 Nakamurella lactea
GGGCTCAGCCAGGACTACCTGGAGCTGTTGCTGCTGCGGGGCGCCGGCGGCGTGGGATCGGCCATGTTCAGCGTCGCGGCGGCATCCGTGATGGCCTCCAGGGTGCCCACGGAGGTCCGCGGTCGGGCGATGGGCGTGTGGTCCGGATCGTTCCTGCTCGGCGGCGTGCTCGGCCCGGTGATCGGCGGGCCGCTGACGGCGATCAGCCTGCGCGCCCCGTTCTTCTTCTACGCCGGCACGCTGGCGGTCGCGGCGGTGGTGGCCTTCGCCGCACTCCCCCGGCTCCCGCGCCGGTCCCGCACCGCGCGCATCGGCGACGTCCCGGCCGAGGGCATCCGGGAGGCATTGGCGCTGCCGCAGTTCCGGGTGGCGCTGGTGGCGGATCTGGCCGACAAGTGGGCCATCTCGGTGCGCACCGCGATCGTGCCGCTGTTCATCACCGAGGCACTGTTGCTGGGCGAGGAGTGGAGCGGTTACGCGCTGGCCGTGGCAGCGGCGGTGAACGCCGCACTGCTGCTGCCGTTCGGCCGCTGGTCCGACAAGCGCGGCCGGCTGGGGGTCGTGCTGGCCGGAGGGTTGGCCGGGGCCGGTGGGATGGCGGCGCTGTCCGCGCCGCCGGCGCTGTGGCTGATGCTGGTCGCCATGGTCGTGCTCGGCATCGGAGCGTCCGCGCAGGCGGTGGGCCCGAGCGCCATCCTGGGCGACGTGGCCAGCGGGCGGCGCGGCTCGGTGATCGCCACGTACCAGGTGGTCGGTGACGTGGGCTCCATGGTCGGGCCGCTGGTGGCCGGCGGGCTGGCCGACGCGCTGGGATTTCCGGCGGCGTTCGGCAGCACCGCCGCGATCTGCTTCGTCTCCGCGGTGTTCGCCGGCCGCTACGTGCGTTCCGAGACCCCGCCCGGCGCCCGACGACGTTCGCGGCGACGATGAGCAGCACGCCGGCCACCACCGCCACCAGGATCCGTTGCGTCAGCCCACCGGCCAGCGGCGCCGCACCCACCAGGACCGGCGCCGCCGGCTTGAGGGCCTGTCCGGCCAGGAACGCCAGCCCGGCGGTTGAGCCGATCACCACCAGCCGGATCATCGTGCAGCGGGAGGCTGCCAGGACGCCCCGGTGCATCAGCGCCAGCGCGGCCACCAGGACCAGCACCATGAGCGCGATGGAACCCCAGCGATGCACCTCCCCCGGCCAGTAGCTGCCGACGGTGTTGTCGCCGGCCGGGAAGGCGGCGGTCACCCAGGACGAGATGGCCGCGCCGCCGAGCGACAGCCGGGCGAGCCGGACCGTGCGATCCATCCGGCCCGCGAGCACCATGATCCCGATGCCGAAGACCGCCAGTGATACCGGGAACATCCAGCCCCACGGCGTGTACTCGTAGCTGGACAGCGTCTGGGTCAACGGGTTCCGCTGGTCCAGCGCCAGTACCTGTAGCAGGCACAGCAACGCCGCCCCGGTGCCGATCCACCACTGCTCTGCCGTGAGGGAGGGCGTCGACAACCGGCGGGTGCGGGGCGCCGGTGGCGCGGCGGGCGTCACCGGCGACGCCTCGGTCAGGTGCGGAGGAGCGGTCTGCGCGATCATGACTTCACGATGCCGGGCCGCGGCGGCTACACCCATCGGGGTGGGCCCTGATTCGGGGTAGGGCTGGACCCCGTCTTTCAGGTGGGGTTCACGGCGTCGCGAGCCGCACACACTGCGGGGCGCGGCGCAGCCCGACCGTCACGACGTCAGACGTTCCGCTCCAGGGAGGTGAGCGCGTCGTCCATGCAGTCGACCACGCGCTGGGAGTGCTCGGGCCCGAAGACCAGCGGCGGGCGGACCTTGACGGTGGCGCCGGTTGGCCCACATGTGCCAACCAGCACGCGGCGCTCTCGGAGTTCGTTCACCAACCGACGACAGGACGCAGGGTCACCGCTGCCGTCCGCACCCACGACGTCCATCCCGATGTAGAGCCCTGCCCCACGCACCGCACCGATCATCGGGTGCCCGTCCGCGATCTGCTGGAGCCCGATTTGCAGTTTCGAGCCCACTGCGGCGGCTCGTTCTCGCAACCCCTCCTGTTCGATCACGTCGAGCACGGCCAGACCCGCCGAGCACGCCACCGGATTTCCGCCGAAGGTGTTGAAGAACCGGGTGCGAGACCCGAAGGCATCGGCGAGCTCGTTCCCGCACACCAGTCCGGCGAGCGGGTATCCATTGCCCATCGGCTTGCCGAGAGTAACCACGTCCGGTTCCAGGTCGTGACGCTCGAATCCCCACATCGCCGGTCCCAGCCTGGCGAATCCCGCCTGCACCTCGTCGGCGATGACCAGTCCCCCGGCGCGGCGCATCTCATTCGCCGCCGGCTGTAGGAAACGCCCCGGCAGGATGCCGTCACTGGCGAATATCGTGTCGAACAACAGCGCCGCCGGCGGGTAACCATTGCGCCGCAGGTCCTGCGCCGCCTCGCGGACTCGATCCGCCAGCAGCTGGCCGGCCCTCTCATCCGCGGTTGACGGGATCGCAACGGTTCGAACCCACGGGTCCACGCCTGTGCCCAGCGACGGCGACACGCCGGCCACGGCCGACGTCACCCCGTGATAGGCGTTCTCCGAAACCACGACCCCGACGTTTCCGGTCGCACACCGCGCGATCCGGTAAGCCAGGTCGTTCGCCTCGCTCCCGGTGCAGGTGAGTATGACCCGGTCCAAGGATTCCGGAAAATAGCCGACCAGGCGCTCGGCGTAGTCCACGATCTGCTCGGTGAGGTAGCGCGTGTGGGTGTTCAATCGCGCGGCCTGGCGCGCCATCGCCTCCACCACGTGCGGATGACAGTGCCCCACGCCGGGCACATTGTTGTAGGCGTCCAGATAGCGGGTGCCATCCGGCGCGATAAGCCACGTACCCTCGCCCCGGACGAACTGCACGGGATGCTCGTAGAACAACCGGTAGGACCCGGCCAGCACACGGGATCGCCGGGACAGCAGGGAACCTGCCCCCTCCGGTTCGGTGCTTGACATGCTCATCACTCCACTCCACATCGCGCCCGCAGCAGATCGGCGGCATCCGCACAGGCCATCCTCGTCAGCCTCTGGAAGCTTCGTCGCGCGAGCCCGCTGTTGCGCAAGATGTAGGCCGGATCCGCATGTCCGGCCTCCGCGCGTCGAGCGGTGATCGCGATGGTCAGGAGTAGCCGTGCCCGCATCAGGTCCAGCAGCACGTCGAAATCGTCGCGTTCCAGCGGCATCACAGCGTGATAGCCCCTCACCACATCTGCCGGGCCCTGCAGCGGGGGGCCATCCGCGCCGACCTGATAGGCGGCCGCCGTCGTCAGATCCTGAACCAGCGGACCATGCACCATATCGCCGAAGTCGATCACGCCGACCACCTCGTCCGGGTCATCACCGACGAGCACATTCCGCGGGTTGAAATCGTTGTGGATCAACTGGCGGCGGGCCCGGACCAATGCCCGCCCTGCGTGCCGCTCGAAGTGGTCGAAGAACCCGTCGACCAGGGCCGGTTCGGTGCTGACCAGGAGTTCACGGAATCGACCCACGTGCTGGGCATCCCACGCTAGACCAGTCGGTCGTGTCGGGGCAGGCAGGTCGCTGAGTGCGCGGTCCAACCGTCCCAGGAACGATCCCAAGGAGGCGCGCAGACGCGGACTGCCGGAGCCGATCTGCAACGGCGTGCCGGTCAGGAAGCTGTACATGCGGACGCGGCATCCGGCGATCGCACCGTCGGCCGCACCGCACACCGCGGCGGTGGCGCCATCGAGGGTGCGACGTACCCGGGGCACTCGAAGCGTCGGGTCGCGTTCGGCGATGTGCAATAGCGCCCGGCTCTGCAGCTCCGTGAAGCGCGGATCCTCCGCTGGATGCACCACCTTCAGGACCCATGCACGGCCTGCATCGTCCGTCAGGTGAAAGTTTCGGTCTCGCTCGCCCGCAAGCGGTATTGCGGCGCCCCGTACCCCGAAGCACCTGGCAGCGAGGAGTGTGGCCTGCTCGGTGCTGACCTCGGGCATCGGATCATCCAGCACGGGGCCCAGCACCGGGTTCCCCCTCTCCACAACGTTCCGAGCCCCAACAGCTGGCGCGGGTTACCATGCGGCGATGGCACAGCCGCCGTTCCGCAGCGGGGTCACACTTCAGGACATCCTGGACCGACCCGAGTTCGAACTGTCTGTCGTGACGGCGCCCCAACGGGCCGCCGATTCGACGGTGCTCGGCATCCATATGACGGACGTCCCGCAGCCGGAGCAGTGGCTGGCGGACCGGTGGATCCTGCTCACCGCAGGGTTGCAGGTTCGGGGCCGGCCGGCCCAACAACGACATCTGGTGCAGCGCTTGGTCGGGCAGGGGGTCGCCGGGCTGGGCTACTGCGTCGGCATTGCCACCCGCCAGGTTCCGAAGGCGCTTATCCAGGAGGCCACCCGGCTCGACCTGCCGCTGTTCGTCGTTCCCTACCACATTCCCGTGCGGATCATCATCGCCGAGGTCAACAAGATGCTGCTGGAGGCAGGCGACGGCCTGCTCAACCGGAGCCTGGCGACCTATGACTACCTGCTGGCCGGCTTCGACTCGTCGTTGCGCACCAGTGCCTACCCGGAGCGCCAGCTGGTCGCGAACCTCAGCTCGCTGCTGGAGATTCCAGTCGAGCACTACAATTGGATGGGTCGGCACGACGGTACCGAGTACCCGCTGTTCGACCTCGGTCCCGACACGTTCGACGGCCTCTCGCGACACTCCGTCACCAAGATCGCGCGCGGCACAAGTTCGTTCCTGGTCTGCCCCTGCAGCATCAGCGATCACCACACCGGGTGGTTGGTTACGCGTACCCCGGCGACCCCACCGCACGAGGCGTTCGCTGCAGCTGCCATGAGCGCGACGGCGCGCCTGGTGGCCCTTTCTGTCGCTTCCCGCGCGCACCAGCCCGGAGTTTCCCGAGCCCTCAGGGAGCACCTGCTGGACCTGCTGCTGGACAACGCCCCTTCCGGCGAACGGCAAAACGCGCTGGGCGATCCCGGTGAGCACGCTCGGCTCTCTTCCTTGCTGGCCGAACTCGGATTCCTCTCCGGTCAGCAACTTCACGTGATGGTTTGCCGCCCTCGACACTCCGCTCAGGCGGTGCCGGCGTCGTGGGACCGCATCCTTGACGAGGCGGGCGTTCCGTACCTGATCGCGCGCTCTGAACGGGCGATCATCGTCCTGGTACAGGCACCCCGAGAGCGCGTCGCCGCGCTGTTGAGCACATCCAGGACCCTGTTCGGAGTGGCCGGGCCGCTGCGCGATGTGCGCGACACCCGCGCCGCGGCGGAACAGGCGTCCTTCGCGCTGCGCTGCTGCGCTGCTGGACTCATAGCGCCGGTAGAGAATCCTTACGGTGGCGGATACGTTGCCGCCGATGACCTGCCGCTGTCGTTGTGGGCCGCTGAGCACCTGGGTGGCTGCGAGGGCATGGTCCGTGCACGCCGACTCATCGAGGACCTGCGTCGCCACCCGCTGGCGTTCGAGGCCGTCCGGGCATACCTGCACCACGGACAAAGCATTCCGGCGACCGCGGCAGCGTTGCACCTGCATCCGAACTCGCTGCGCAGCCGCCTGCAGAGCGCGGAACGCATTCTGGGTGGTCCCGTCAGAGACCCTCTGGTGCTCACCAGCGTATGTCTCGCATTCGCCGCCGCGGACGCCTGGTGACGCCACCGTGCCCGCGGTGCTGCCGATCGACCCTGGCCCCTTCATACCCGCTCCGACGCATCCCTGCCAGGCAGTCGCGCGAAGCCAGCGGATTCTCCACCGTCAACCGGGATGACCGCACCATTGACGTAGCTCGACTCATCGGAAAGCAGCCAGGCGATCACCGCGGCCACTTCATCAGGGCGACCGAACCGACGGGCGGGCACCCGAGCCTCGATCTGCCGGACGACGGCTTCCTCGTCCTCGGTCATCCTGGTCCAGATCTCGCCGGGGCACACAGCGTTGCAACGGATCCGCTGGCCATACTCCACCGCCAGGGACTGCATCAGATTGGCCGTCGCGGCCTTCGTTGCACTGTACAACGCCAGGCCGCCGTGACCACGCATCCCCGCAATCGACGAGACCGAGACGACCGATCCGCGAGCTCGCACCAGGTCAGGCAGCAGCCCGCGCGTCAGAGCGATCAGGCTTCGCAGGTTGACCGTCAACAGCCGGTCGACATCGTCGTCGCCGGTCGACCCGAACGGTCGCCGACAAGAGATCCCGGCGTTGTTGACCAGACCGGCCAGACCCGCGACCGCCTCGTTACGCACGGATTGGATCAGCCCGTCGACGTCCTCCGGGCGGGCGAGATCACAGGGCACGAAGCGGGATCCGGCGGCGGCCAGTTGAACCTCCCGTCCCGCCAGTTGGTCGCGGCCACAAAAGATCACCCGCCACCCGTCCCTGGACAGTCGGCGAACGGTGGCCTCGCCGATCCCGAACGTTCCTCCGGTTACCAGAACGACCCCCGTCATGTGCGCACATCGCCCTTCGCGCTAGCACCGGTATGACAAGGAGGCACGCTGGTCACACGATCCACGCGTCGTCGACCCTCCACGCCAGGTGCACCGCATCGCCCGGCACGCATGCGCTGCCCGCCGAGGCACCCTCGAGCACGACACCGCGGGTGTCCTCGCCGATGACCAACCGGACCTTGCGGCTGCCCCCCTGATAGACGACGTCGGCAACCACGGCGGGCACCCGGTCGATGTCGGCCGACGGCTCCTGGACCGGAAGGTCCGCCGAGCTCTCACGGGGCTCGACCCAGGCGTGCTCGGGGCGGATCATCAACGACACTTCACCGTGCCTGTCGGGTAGCGCCGGGCCAACGCGAAAGGCGCCGAACGGTGTCCGCACGACCGGGTTCCGGGCCTCCCTGGTGCCGCTCAAGATCGTCGATTCGCCCAGGAATCGTGCGCTGAACAACGAACTCGGCCGCTCGTAGACCTCGTGCGCCCCGCCGATCTGGTCGATGCGACCATCCCTGATCACCGCGATCCGGTCGGACAGCGCGAGCGCCTCCTCCTGATCGTGGGTCACGAACACCAGCGTCTTGCCCACCACTCGGTGTAGGCGGCGGATCTCCTCCTGCAACTCGCCTCGCAACGCCTTGTCCAGCGCGCCCAGCGGCTCGTCCATCAATAGCAACTCCGGATCGAACACCACTGCCCTGGCCAACGCGACGCGCTGCCGTTGTCCACCGGAGAGCTGGTCGGGTTTGCTGGTCGAGCGTTCGGCCAAATGGACCAGTTCCAACGCCTCGCGCACCCGTCGCTCGCGTTCAGACCTGGCGACCTTGCGCTGCCGGAGGGGGAACTCAACGTTTTGCGCCACCGTCATGTGCGGGAACAGCGCGTAGTTCTGGAAGACCATGCCGATGTCCCGCCGGTGGGGCGGCAGGTTGGTGACGTCGACGCCGCCGATACTCACCCTCCCCGAAGTGGGGGTGAGGAATCCGGCGATGATGTTCAGCAGGCTGCTCTTGCCCGACCCGCTTGGTCCGAGCAGGGTCAGCAGCTCGCCTGGCTGCACGCCGAGGCTGATGCCGTCCACCGCCGGGCGGGCGCTCCCCGGGTACGACATCACCACGTCGGTCAATTCGATCTGCGCCTGCTCAGACACCGCGTGCGGCTCCCTTGCGTCGGACCACCCGGCTCGCCTGGAATCCCACGATTGCCAGGGTGCTGAGGACGATGACCACCGTGGCCGCTGCGGCGATCGTGGGGTCAGTCTCGCTCGTGACACTCACATACATCTCCACCGGCAGGGTCCGGAACGATGCGTCCTGAATGAACAGTCCCACGACGATTTCGTCGAAGGAGGTCATGAACGCGAAGAGCGCGCCGGAGAGCACGCTCGGCAGGATGAGAGGTACCGTGACCTGCACGAACCGGTTCCACGGCGTAGCGCCCAGGCCGGCGGCCGCCTTGGCATAGTTGGGGTCCAGCGTGCGCAGTGCGGCAGTGACGGTCACGATGGGGAATGGCAGCGCCAGCACGGTATGGGCCAGCACGAAACCGGTATAGGTGCCGACCAGGCCCAGCCGCAGATAGGCCCCGTATATGGCGATCGCCACCACGATCCCCGGGAAGATCAGCGGCGCCAGCAGGAACCCGTTCAGCAACCCTGACCAGCGACGGCGCATCTTGACCAATGCGATCGCGGCCAAACTGCCCAGCACGGTCGCCAGTGCGGCCACGAGCAATCCCACCGTGAACGAATGGATGATCGCCTCGCGCCACACCTCGCTGGAGAACAGGTTGCGGTAGAAGCGTAGCGACCAGCCCCTCGGCGGAAAGGTGAACGACTTCGTGGAGGAGAAGCTGACCGGGATGACGATGAGCGTCGGCAGGATCAGCCAGATGGCGACGATGACGCAGACGATCGTCAGCACCACCGGATTGCGCTGGCGCCCCAGCTTCGCGGGCACGTCAGACCCTCTCGATCGTGGCGCCGGATCCCACCTTGGCGGCGCCGCCCAGCGCACCCAGGATCACGCCGGTAACGACGACGAGGACCACCGCGAGCGCGCTACCAA
The DNA here is from genome assembly GCA_044463405.1 of Nakamurella lactea. Lineage (GTDB taxonomy): Bacteria > Actinomycetota > Actinomycetes > Mycobacteriales > Nakamurellaceae > Nakamurella > Nakamurella lactea_B. The sequence goes on from JBIQML010000158.1 coordinate 8,540, forward strand.
ATCCGAAGTCCAGTTGGTCCCCGATCTTGATGGCGATGTACTGAGACAGCAGCGCATTGTGCGATGAACCGAGGATCTGCGGGGTCACGTAGAAGCCGAGCGACAGTACGAACACCAGGAACCAACTGGAGATGATGCCCGGTCGGGATAGCGGTAGGTAGATGCGGACGAAGGCCACGTGCCTTGGCGCACCCAGACCCTGGGCGGCCTGCAGCAGCCGCCGGTCGATGCCCTGCATCGTCGAGTAGAGCGGAAACACCGCGAACG
>JBIQML010000159.1:0-8775 GCA_044463405.1 Nakamurella lactea
TCAGGTTGGTCCCGATGACGGTGTTCCAGTTGTCCAGCGTCACCTCGTCGATGGGGGTCCCGGTGCTGATCGCGCCCGCGTTGTTGAACAGCACATCGATCCTGCCGTATGCGTTCCGAGTGGTGGCGAACAGGTCCAGCACGGACCCCTCGTCCCGGACGTCGCACGCGGTGGCCAGGGCCTGCCCGCCAGCCGATTCGATCTCGTCCCGGAGGGCGGCCAGCAGCTCCTGGCGTCGCGCGGCGAGCACCACCGCGAACCCCTGCTCGGCCAGCACCAGCGCCGACGCCCTGCCGATTCCGCTGCTCGCCCCGGTGACGACGGCGACCCGTGTTGTCATGCCGGTATTCAATCAGGGCATGGCAAGCTGCGAGGGCCCAGGTCCGAAGGTGCGCTCGCCGGTGCGGGCGCGGGTCCGGGGCTCGTCCCACGACCTGAGGTCGATCATGACGTGTGCTCGCATCGAGGGTGGAGTTTCGTCCGAGTCGGCGTTCGCCCCGAACGGGTACGCCAGGGGTCAACCAATCTTCGTCCAGCCGCCGCAGCCCCCAACTCGGAGCGAGAACGCCGACGAGCCGACGTGCACGATGCCGTTGTTGACGCCGTTGTCGATGATGTCACCGTCGTGGGAGTCGAGTTCCCAGTAGCACAGGTCGTCGGGGGGATTCGGATCCGACGCCTGGTAGATCCCGGGTGCGACATCCTTGCCGACCACGTAGGTGCCGTCCCCGAACGCGATCTTGGGTTTCGGCGGTGGAGCGGTGACGGTCTTCATGGAGGTGCGCATCTTCGTACGGGTGCGCACCACGGTGGTGGTGCCGGCGGGCGTTGGCGTGAGTGTCCGCTTGCTGATCTTGGTGACGCGCTCGGTCGCCGTGGTCGACACGGTGGCAGTAACGGTGTCGATGACCGTATCGGTGACGGTATCCGCCGCCGTCACCGTCGTCGGGGCGATGACGGTCGTCATGGTCGGAGCCGACGCTGTGATGGCGGCGTTCGGTGCGCCCGAGCAGCCGGTCGCGAGCAGGGCGAGGATCGCGGCGCCCGCTACGGCGGCCGTGGCGAGGTTGCGTCGCCGGGGCATCAGGCTGGTGGCGATCCGAGCGGTCGGGATGATGCGAAACATGGTGTCCTCCAAGGATCTGGTGAGGCGGCAGCGTGCGCTGCCGCAACGCGGAATGGTGAGATGGGACCGGATCAGCGGCCAGGCGTGGCCTCGAAGACCATCTGCAGGCCGTCGTCGGGGTGATAGGTCCAACTGACGTTGCAGTGATCACCCTGCGCGGTGAGTGTCCCGTCCAGCGCTCGGGTGTTGGACATGCGGTCCAGAACGGCATCGCTGAATCCGAGTGCCGACAGGTACTCCGACAGTGGCAACGCGTCGCGGTCCACGTCGGCATCCGTGATGGTGATCATCATGGCTGTCGACGATCCACTGACGTCCGCATCCGGGCTGAAGAACTCCATGGCGATTTCCATCAGGTCGGGCACGTCATCGGCCTCGGAGGATGCTTGGGCTGCCTCCGACTGGTAGCTGGCCACAGTCGATCGGGCGGCGACAAGATCTGCCGACAACTGACGGGCGTGCTGCACGGCAGAGGATGCCGTCTCCTCTGCCGCCGCGACGCTGGATTGCGCCGGGTCCAGGCGCGCGCCGTAGTTGGCGTTGGCCTGATGCGCGGCCGTCCGGTACCCGGCGATGACGCCGATGGTGACTGCGACGGCTACCGCCACGACGGCGCTTGCCAGCGCGAGCCACATCCGGAAGCGACTGGTGTGCCGTGGTGGCCGGCGCGCGGTCTGACCGGGCCACGGCGGATTCGTACCCGTCTGATTGTCCTCAGGCGCGACGTTCTCGCCCGACGGGGAACTCGGAGCGCTCGGTAGTGACGCTGCCGCGTGGCGCGGAGCTCCTGAGCTGCCAACCCCTGGATAGGCGGTTGAGTAGGGGTAGTAGGGAGAGTCGGCGTAGCTGCCGTAGGGAGCGACTGCGGGTGCCGGACTCTGCCGAGCCTGGCTGTCGGAGCCTGCAGGCACAGTGGGTGACGCGGGGGTGGCACCGGTATCTGGCGGCCAGGGGTTGCTCATTGTTCGCCTCGCTTTCTGGACGGATCGATCCGTCCGTTGTGGTCGATAGCGCAGGTTAGAGTTCACCTACGACAATCGATCCCGATGCACCTGATAATCGGAAATATCACATAGATGTCATTCGTGAGTAACGCGCAGGTAGTACGATCCGATCAATACGCGCGCCCGACAGGCGGAAGGGGCCGATGGAACTGCGAGAAGTCGCGGAACAGCCCGACCTGATGGGCTCTCTCCTGGTGGGCAAATCCGAGATCGCCGAGCTCGCCCGCGTCCGCCGACCGGTGGTGGCCATGTGGATCGCCCGTCACCGCCCCAAGCCGGAACCCTTCCCCAGTCCGGTGGTCTCGACGGCTGGCCGGGAGCTCTATCGCGGGGTTGACGTTGCCGACTGGATTGCTGCGCGGAACCTGGGCAACAATCCGGCGCTGCGCGAGGACCTGGCGGCGCACGCCGTTCTCCAGGCAGACCCGGTGCGCGGGGGTTCCCGCGGGAACGCCCCGACCGACGCGCGGATGATCTGGTCGGCGAGGCCAGGGGATTGGACCTGCTCGTCGATGCCGCCTACGGTCCCGGCCGGCATTCGCCGCGCTGTACCGCGGGTCCGGGGATTCGCCGGTACCGCCGCCGGCAGACCGCCTCGCGACGACGGTCGGCAGGCTCGGCGCAGCCCCGGTCGATGGTGTCCCGTCTCCGCGAGTCGTCGATGTTGGCCCGCACGATGCGTCGCTGCTGCTGAGCTGTCGCGGAAGTCCTTGGCGCACTGGACGACAAGATCGCCGCTAACGACAAGCTGGCTGACGTTGCGGACGCACTGATTCGCGGACGGTACGCGGCCTTCTGCGAGCAGGCTTCCGACCTGGTTCGCATTGGCGAGTTGGTGGACATCGTCCGGGAGGGAGACCCAGAGTCGCTTGATGGTGCGACGCCGTATGTCGGCCTCGAGCATATTCCACGGCATCGGATGTGGCTCTCCGAACGCGGCGACGTGTCGGAGGTATCCAGTACCAAGAGTCGCTTTCGTGAGGGCGACGTGCTTTTCGGCAAGTTGCGACCCTACTTCCACAAGGTGGTGTCAGCGCGGCTCCGAGCCGGGGGACTCGGATGCTGAGAACGAGTTGGCAGGATCTCGCGGCCGTCCAGGTTCCGTGGTCTGGGAACGGTGCGACCAGAGCACTGAGCCATGGTGTGAGTCAGCTCCGTGATGCCGTCATTGCAGCGCTCGACGAGTCCCGCACCCTCGCGTCTCTCCGCGACACCCTGCTTCCGGCACTCATGTCCGGCAAACTCCGTGTCCAGGACGCCGAGGAGGCCGTCTCGGCGGTCGTCCAATCTCCATGACGGTGTTCCGCCCCGCCAGCGCCGTCACCGCCACGGATGCAGAACGCTGAACGTCTTGCGCGACACGGTGAACCGGCCACGTCACGCCGCTTCGGCATCAGCGCATTCCGAATCTGGCTCATCCGGACCCTGTACGGGAGCCCGGAACAGGACTCCGACGGCGTCGGCCAGGCTGAAGCGTTCACCTGCCCAGCGCGGCCGGATGCGCTCGGCCTCGGGGTCGTCCCAGCCCGCAGACCCGTCCAGCTCGTGCCACAGGATCCACTCGTCGTGCTTCCAGCCGGGCGCGCCGGTGGGCAGTCGGTCCCCGAGCAGCGCGTCACCGTCACGAGTGGTGAAGTGCCACTCGGGCGCACCGGGATCGAGCCCAGCCCGCAGCTGATGACGACTCCACCTTCGTGGCAGGCCATGTGGTGGAACCTGCACAGCAAGATCAGATTGTCTAGATCCGTACGCCCGCCGTGCGCCCAGTGGCGCACGTGATGTGCCTCCAGGTGCGATGTGCGGGTGCACGAGGGGAACTGGCACTGACCGTCCCTGATGCCCAGCGCGCGGCGTTGGGCCGCACTGACGGTGCGGCGCCTCCGGCCGTGCGCCAGCACGACTCCGCCTGCACCGCGGATGATGCCGACCACCATCGCGTCGCAGGCCAGCCGTGCGGCAGTTTCCCGGGTGATGCCACCAACACCGGCGACCGTGGAACAGTCCACCGGGATTGCTGACCGGTCGACAGCGGGTGCCGAAGCGTGATGGCTTCGCGGCCGTGCGGCGGTGTCCACGTCCTCAATGTCCGGTTCGGCGTTCCCGCGGGAACGTTCTTCAGGTTCTCCGGTGCAGGTCTCTGCCTCCTCCTCGTCGTCGGCGGGAGGGTCGGGAATCAGGTGCTCGGCGTTGACGTGCACAACGACCATGGTCCGGTCCTCGCCGGAGCGGTCCTGCGGCGCGGCGGACAGGTAGCCCCGCGCCCATTGCAGCACCATGTCTGCCGCGTCGACCGGAGCCGGCGGTCGGTTCCCGGCAGGCGAGGCGCCGGACCCGTCACCGCCCTCGCCGCCGGGGGCGGGACCGTTATCGACGTTCGCGCCTTCCCCGGACGCGTCGTCACTGCTGCCTTTTTTGTCGTGCGAGATGTTGGGGGTAGGGCAGCCGGCGACCTGGTCGGGGTCGCGTCCGGACAGCCTGATCAGGTCGTCCCGTGCCGCCTCCAGCGCGGCGATCACGGCGGCGCCTTCCTCGGTGGGCAGCCGCGCGGTCAGCAGCACGCTGCCATCCTCGTCCACCCGCCACCGCGCGTACCGGCGTTGTTCCTGGGTGCCCCGCTCTTGGTCGGCCGCACGGAACCCGCGAACAGTGCGGGCCAGCTGTGACGCGGTCGCGGTGCGCGCCAACTCCACCAGCGTCGATTCATCGACCCGGTCGGACACCCGGGTAATCTCCCGGACTTTGGCGTACGACAACCGCCCCGCGGCCATTTCCGCCGACACCTGGGGCAGGCTCTCCAGAGCGCGTGCCACCCGGACGTGCTCCCGAGCAGTACCGGCGGCCATCGAGCAGGTCCAGGCCAGCCAATGCGCGCACGACCGGATGCCCACCCCGGTCCAGCCGTCCCGCCGGTCGAACTCGGCGATCATCTGCAGCCAGTGGAAGGTGGCCTGCGCCATGCGAGTTGCCATCGCGCAGATCCGCGCGCCAAGGACATCGATCGGCAGGTCGGTATCGGATGCAGCCCAGTCGACGTCGCGTCCGCCGACCAGGACCGGCACGAACCCGCCGCTCTCTGGCTGGAGCGGTCGCTGGTTCATCTGGTCCACCGACATCGTTGCATTGCGCTGCTGCAGTCATCTCGTCACTCCCCGAACGTTCGTACCAACTGACGGCACTGTATCGGGGAAGTCCGACAGCGCTGGGCCGTGCGAAGACGATCTCGGCCTGCGGGGACTGATGCACTGGATGTCCGATTTCGCGTTCCCGCGGGAACGTCGAATCGGACATTCGGCAGGCGAATCGCCGGGGAAAAGGGTGGTGATCCGAGATACGAGGACTCCGGGAACCGGTCACACCGACTGCGATCGAGCACCTGCCGAAGTCGGGCGCTACGGTGACGCGGCGGAGCGATCACGGCGTCCCGACCGAGTTGACCAGAGTTCCGGCCACCAGGGCAGGTGTGCGCCACGACCGCCGACGAATCGCGTCATGGAGAGGAATGCGGGTGAAGGCAGCACAGTTCAGTCGATTCGGCGGGCCAGAGGTTCTCCAGATCGTCGACCTGCCGGATCCGCACCCGGGGCCGGGGGAAATCCGTATTGCGGTGCGGGCCGCAGGAATCAACGCCAGCGACTGGAAGAAACGGCAGGGCCTGATGGACCAGGACCTGCCGCAGACGCTGGGGTACGAGGCCGCGGGCATCGTCGACGAGATCGGTGACGGAGTATCGGGTGTTGCGCTCGGCGACCGGATCGTCGGAGCATCTCCGTACGGGGCCGCCCAGGCGGAGCTGGCGGTGTTGTCCTATTGGGCGACGATTCCCGAGTCGCTCGACTTCGCCTCGGCGGCAGCGCTTCCCGCCGCCGCCGAGACGGCGGCCAGGGCCTTGGATCAGCTCGGCGTCGCCGCCGGGAACACCCTGCTCATCAACGGGGCGTCCGGCAGCGTCGGCAGCGCGGCGGTTCAGCTGGCGGTGCGCCGAGGAGCCCAAGTGATCGGTACCGGGAGCCCGGCCACGCACGGCGCGCTGCGGGCCCTGGGAGCGGAGCCGGTCGCCTACGGCGACGGGATGTCCGAACGGGTCCGCAGGCTCGCACCGAAGGGTGTAGATCTCGCGCTCGACGTTGCCGGTAACGGTGTCCTCGCCGAGCTCATCGAGCTCGCTGGGGGCAGCGATCAGGTGCTGACGGTCGCCGACTTCGCCGGCGCGCAGCGGCACGGCGTCCGGTTCAGCCGCGGCGACAGCGGTCGCGCCACCTATGCGCTCGGTCAGGTCGCCGAGATGGCCGCCGCCGGAACCTTTCTGATCGCGGTCGGCCGAACCTTTCCGCTGTCGGAGGTGGCCGAGGCGCACCGGGTCGGGGAGTCGGGAGCCGTCCGGGGCAAGCTCGTACTGCTCGTGGGGTGAGCCGGTGGCGCGCTCCGTGGGGAGCCGCATCCACGACGGTCCGCTGTTTCCGGCACCGTCAGGCCGCTGTCGTACCCCTGGGCGACACTGCGTGAGTCGGGGACTTCCGGGGCAAGCGCGAATCGCGCGCGATGGTTTCGGTGGTCGGGCTGCGCACGTGCGGGGGTATTGATGAGTGAACAGGGTGGTTCTGACGAACGTGTATCGATGGCTGCGACGCCGGGCCGGAGCGCCATGCCGGGCTGGTACCCGGCGTTACTGGATTCGGTCGCGGAGCGGGTCGCAACCGGCCAGCGGCGGGCGATCCGTGCCGTCAACTCCGAACTGATCGCGACGTACTGGGCGATCGGCAATGACATCTTGGACCGGCAAGAACGAGAAGGTTACGGCACCAGGGTGATCGATAGATCGTCCGCAGACCTGCGAGAACGATTTCCAAGCGCGAAGGGATTCTCGCCTCGCAATCTGAAGTATATGCGCGCGTTCGCGGACGCCTGGTCGGCGTCCGAGGTTGTGCAAGCACCGCTTGCACAACTGCCCTGGTATCACCACATCGCCTTACTGGACAAGCTGAAGGATCGTGACTTGCGACTTTGGTACGCGGCTGCAGCGGTGGACGAAGGCTGGAGCGGGCGGCTCCTGATGCACAAGATCGAGGGTCGCTTGCACGAACGGTCAGGGAAGGCGATCTCCAACTTCGCCGCGACGCTGCCGCCCGCCGACTCCGACATGGTCCAGCAGGCCACCAAGGATCCGTACCTGTTCGACTTCTTCGGCGCCACGGAGATCCGCAACGAACGGGAATTGGAGCGGAAGCTGATCGACCACGTGACCGCGTTCCTGCTGGAACTCGGCCAGGGGTTCGCATTGGTGGGTCAGCAGGTACGCCTGGATGTCGGCGGTGACGAGTTCTTCTGCGACCTGCTGTTCTACCATCTGCGGCTGCGCCGCTACGTGGTGATCGAACTGAAGGCGGTGCCGTTCGAGCCCGGCTTCCTCGGCCAACTCGGCCTCTACATGGCCGCGGTCGACGACCTGATCGCACACCCTGGCGACGAACCGGCGATCGGTCTGTTGCTGTGCAAGACCAAGAACAACACGGTCGCCGAATACGCGCTACGCAATTTCAGCGCCCCCATCGGTGTCGCGGACTGGGCGACGGCGATCACCACCTCGCTGCCGACCGACCTGACAACCTCGTTGCCGTCCATCGAAGATCTCGAGGCCGAACTGTCCCAGGCCGAGGCCGCACCAGGGGCCGCCGAGGGGTGAGGTCGGGTCCGCACGGACATCTTCCAGTAAGCCGCCCGCCGGTCGCCAAGCCCCCCACCGGCACGTCTGGCAAACTTCGCGTACAGGACGTCGAGCGTCCGTGCGGGAGGTGAGCCGAGGGCAGCGGTGCTGCGCGGCGGCATGTCGGAGGCCGACTGGGAGGCGCTCGCCTTGGACGAGCTGGACGACCTGGGCGAGCTGGCCTGGCCCACCCTGCCCGGCACCGCCATCGCGTCCGGCACCGGCGAGCGACCGACCGGCTCGCCGAGATCATGCGCCGCTACACGAACGCGCAACTGACCTCCGCCGAGGTGATCGCCGCGCTCGCCGACCTGGCCCAGGACATCTCCACCGAGGCCGGTCGATGTCGCAGCTTCGACCCACCCCTGTCCACCGCCGAGCTGGCCTTCTCCGACGCGGTCTCGCAGAACGAGTCGGGCGCCCCTGCTGCAGGGTCGGACGTGCTGGCCCAGATCGCTCGGGAGCTGGTCGGCATCATGCAACGCGATACCGGCACCGACTGGCAGGTCCGGGAAGAAGTGCGGGCCAAGATGCGCGCGTCGATCAAGCGACTGCGGGTCAAGTACCGCCATCCGCCGGACCAGCAGCCCGGCGCGATCAAACTGGTCATCGAGCAGATGGACACACTCGCCGATCGGGCCGCCTGAGCCCGTCTGCGCCGACGTGCGGGTGCGATGGCTCGACATGTTCCGGGCGTCGGCGATCCGTCTCGGACCGGGCCGTGGGTGGCCACTCGTCCTCTGTTGTCCCAGTCAAGCAACCGGCCGACCCACGCCGTGACCGGCACCAATGTCATCAATTTTGATGAGGGCGATGCCCACAGCGAGGCGATACGTTCACGGTGGGTTCATCGGCAGTCGGGCACGACTCCTGAAGGGGAGTGGTCTGCAATGCGAGGTCGAATTCGGCGAGCGTTCGCAGCACTGGCCGCGGCGGCAGCGGCG
>JBIQML010000160.1:0-8360 GCA_044463405.1 Nakamurella lactea
CGTAGTCGGCCAGCGAGACGATGCGGTCCAGGGTGGTCACCCGCAGCGGGGCACTGACCCGGGCGGAGTCCACGGACTCGGGATCGGCGCCGCCCTGCGACGCGGCGGGGTTGGTCACCGACGTCACGCCGCCCGCCCGGGAGACCGGCAGGCTCAACTGGCCCGCCCTCACCCGTCCGTCGAGGCCGGCGCCGCTGCGGTAGACGGCCTTCACGTTGGCGGTGCCGGTCGGCAGCCGCGCGCCGGTCACGCCGTCGCCGAACTGCACGACGGTGTGGCCGTCGGTGGTGCGCAGCACGTACACCCGGTCGTCGGGGCCGCTGCCGGGCAGGGCGTCCACCCGGTTCCACCGCACGCCGTCCACCCAGATGCGCAGCGTGTCGGTCATGCCGGCCGCGCTGTCGGAGCTCAGATGGGTCAGCGGGGGTTGGCGCAGCGTAAAGCTCTGGAAGCACAGCCGTCCGTCGCCGCTGCCCAGGACCTCGGTGCGGGTCTCGCCCTGGCTGGCGGGCGCAACGTTCGCGGCGATCGTCACCGTCGAACGGGCCAGCGCCGCGGTGGGCGTGTCGGCGAGGGTGATCGTGGTGGAGCGGGCGGCGCCGAAGTCGTGTGACACCGCGGCCAGCACGGTGGACAGGGTGATCGGGTGGCCGCGATCGTCGGCCGGCTGCCCTGTCACCACCACGCGCCGGCCGGCGCGAAGTCCGAGCATCAATCCGTCGAGTTCGATGGGACCGACGGCCACGGTCCCGGCTGCCGGCACGTCGGACAGGGCGACGACTCGCGGGCCGATGAAGGCGGTGGTCCCGCGGATCGAGAACCGGCCGAGCCCGGAGGTCGGCGTGACGCGAACCCGCCACGCCCGCCCGGTGATCCCGTGCGCCGTGAAGCCGAGGGCCTCGGCGCCGGCGTCGGCGATGCGGTACACCCCCCAGTTGGCGCCGTCCCGCAGGACGATCAGCGTGCCGGGCGCGGCCGCGGGCGCGTTCCCGTCCAGGTACACCTCGCCGGCGGACTCGGCGATGGTTGCCACGGTGCCGGACTCCCAGGGCAGGGACAGTGTCGCGGCCCACGCCCGGACGGTCGCGGGCACCCCCGGCGACCCCTGGAGTTCCTGGATGACGGAGCTCGCGAGCGTGGATGCCGGTGGGGCCTGGCTGCCGAACAGCGCGCGCTGCGCGCCGAACACCACGGCCGTCGCGGGGCTCGCGGTGGCCGCGGCCACCGGCCCGGCGATGTCGGCGATCGTCATCGACCGGCTCAGCAGCGCACCGTCGAGGTCGGCGGCGGACAGGATGGTCCCGGACAGCCAGGAGAGCGACGACGGCACCGCCGCCGGGCCGGCACTGGCCGGATCTTCCAGCTCCGCGGCGGACAGACCGGAGCAGGCCGGCCCGAGCGAACCGACCAGCACGTGGGTCCGGGCCGGCAGGCCGGGCAGGCCGGGCTTGTCCGGCACCGCGTCGACGGCCGTCACCGAGCTGATCACGCCGAAGCTCGCGGCGCCCCCGGCAGACAGACAGAGCAGCCCGTCACCGGCCGAGACCGGTTCCGTGCCCGCGATGTCCACCGCCACCATCGGCGAACCCGTCGGGCTCGGAACGGATGTCGCACCGACCGGGGGATGCGGCACGGTGCGGCGCGGGCGGATCGCGTTCCACTGCGGGCTGGCCTCGACATCCTCCAGGGTCTCGTAGACCACCGGCGACCCGCCGGGGTCGGGGCTGCTCTGCACCCCCGTGCCGGCCGGGATCCTCGCGGCGGTCGGGGCGCCGGGTGAGGTGTCCATGGTGAACGCCAGGTCCGCGGTGGGGGCCAGCCCGGGTGCGACCTGGTAGCCGATCAGGCGCGCCAACTCGATCAGGGATCGCCGTTCCCGCGCAGTTCTCAGGTAGTGCTCGTTGGCGAACCGGTCGGTGTAGAACGCGACGATGTCCATCACCGTGGCGGCCGCGTCGATGAACGCGACGGAGAAGTCGTCGTCGGACCGGGCGGTGAACCGTGAGGTGGCCGGCAGGTCGGGGTCCGTCAGGGCCCGCAGCATCGCCGATCGCGCGGTCGCCGCGGTGACGACCCGCCGGCCGATCCGCGGCAGACCTGGCCGGTTCGCGATCGGCAGCGGCGTGCTGGGAACCCGCTGGTCGCACCGACACGAGCCGCCGCCGCCGGCGGTATCTCCGCACCCGCAGCTCATCGGCCACCCTCCAGGCCGTCCAGGAAGAACCGGCCGAGTTCGGGACGGTTCGGGTCGTTGTCCAGCCTGGCGATCTCATTCGTCCCGATCTCGATCCGGCCGCTGGCCCGTGCGTCCGTGGCGGGCTGGCGGTACCGCGAGAAGCGGGTCGCCTGCACGTAGCTCACGCCGGGAATCTGCTGCGCGGCCGCGATGACGGGGCCCAGGTACACGGCGGTGCCGAAGGACAGCCGGTCCGGGTGGAACAGCCCCATCCGGCCATCGGGCAGCCGCCGGTCGGACATGATGTCCAGCACGGCGGCACGCACCAGGTCGCGTCGGTAGTCGGGGTCCACGTGCACGTCCAGCCCGACCTCGAGCGCCGCGTACCGTGCGGGCACCACCTGCAGGTCGTGCCCTGCCATCCGGAAATCGTCGAGATAGTCGGTGATCTCGGCTAGGAACGAATCGTCGATCGTTTCCGTCCCGACCGGGTCGACCGCGACCACCACCACGTACCAGCTGCCGGTCCACCGGATCGTGGCCACCGCCTTCTGGATCCGCAACGGACCGGGTGAGCCGAATTGGGCGGCCTGCGCGGCGTAGTCGTCGGCGGTGACGCATCGCTGCTGGGTGCGGAACGCGACCGGGGCGCGCTGGCGCACCTGCTCGAGCGACTCCGGTTCGGTGCCGCCGGAGCCGGGCAGCGGGTTCCACACCCGGCAGGCGTCGGGCGAGTCGTGCAGGCTAGCTCGCAGCGCCGCCGAGATGGCGCCGTCGTCCAGGATCGTCCGGATCGCCTCGGCGGCGACGTTGCCGATGGTGCCGTTGCCGGTGCGGTAGGAGGCCAGGATGGTGAGCCCCGCCACCGGCGGTAGACCGCCCACCGGCAGGCCGTCGTCGTCGCGCCCGAACCGGAGAACTCCGATCCCGTCGTCGTCCACCTCGATCACCACATCCCGGTTGGCGCCGCTGGAGACCAGATCTCGCTGCACGGTCCAGGTCTGCGAGTCGCTGTCGGTGAGCACGACGTCGGGCAGCACCAGATCCGGGGCGGCGGTGGTGGCCGAGGTGGCGGAGCCGCTCGGGTCGAAGGTCACCGGTCGCTGCTCGACCCCGGACCCGCCGGGCAGTGGCACGGCCAGCAGCCGGCGCCCGACCTGCGTGAGCGGGCCACGCGGGAAGCGGAACTGGAACCGGCCGGACTCCGGGACCGGTCCGAACACCACCGGGCTCTCCCGGCGTCCGTGGTCGACGAGAACGATGTTCCCCAGGGCGAGCGCCCCGTCGGTGATGACCTGATTGCCCCCGTCCGAGGTGGGAACCTCCGTCTGGACGAGCAGCGACCATGGTGTCGCGTCACCGCCGTTCCAGCTGATCTCGGTGATGGCCTCCCCGGTGAGGTGGTCGATCAGCGGGGCGGACCCGTCGAAGGACTGCGCGCTGGTCAACCGGACCGGGTGGCGACGGGTGGGATCGGCGTCGGTGACGGCCTTCTGGTCGCCGACCGGGTCGCGGTGCTCGACGAGTATCAGCACCTGCCCGGCGGCCAGGTCGGGCAGGTGCCCGCGCAGCGTCGCGGACGTCGCCCCGGCGGGGATCACCGGCCTGGAGCCCGACCAGGTGTAGAACGACATCGCCGAGTGCGCGCCGGACACCACCGGAAGGTCGTGCATCGCCTGGAATTCCAGGGCACCCGAACGCCGGGCGTCGGACTCGGCGGTCGATCCCGACAGGATCGACGGCGGCGAGTCCACGCCGCCCGTCAGGAACCTGGTGCCGGCCGGGACGACGGCGGCGCCGGCCCCGGCGGCGAGCACCACCCCGTCCGGAACGACGATCTGCACCCATGCCCTGGCGTTGGTGCCGTCACCGAGCGAGTAGTCCACCAGTCGCGCGTGCCGGCGTATCGAGTTCCGCCGCCGCGCGGTCCCCAGGTACGCCTCGGTCGCGATGGCGTCCTGCTGGTAGCTGGCCCGGTCCCCCACCTCGGCCAGCGCCTCGACCAGGGCCATCCGCACGTCGGGAATGTCGCGCCTGATCCACCCGGGTTGCAGCACCGCCAGGCGGTCCAGCAGCACCGCGCGCAGGCTGGTCCAGTCCCGGGCGAGGTAGTCGATGGCCGGCTCGGTTACGACGGCCGGTGGGCAGGCGGGCTGCGCGTCGCACCCGACCTGGCTCCCGCAGTCCAGCGCGAAGGTGAAGCAGGCGCTGGACAGGATCGGGTCGACCCAGGACGGCGGCGTCCGGTCGGTGGGGCCGGTGACCAACCCGAGCCGGTAGCTGGACAGGTCGCCGCCGGAGGCGAGGGTGACCAGGGCGGTGTCGGGATCCTCGGTGCTGTCCACGGTGACGGCGGTGAGCGTCGGAATCCGGTCGCCGCCGTCGATGTGGACCTGGGTGGGGGTCGGCAGGGTGGTCAGCGGATTCACGAAGCTGACCCGCAGTTGGGTGGCCGGGGTGTGCGGGGGCGGGGTGACGACCTCGATGTAGTCGATGCCGTTGTAGGTGGTCTGCTCGGCGATGAGCTGGCGGCGCCGGTCGAGCAGGGTGGTGGCGGCGGCGGTCATGACGCGCTGCCCGTGACGGCGAACCGGACGGTGTCGGGCTGGCTGCTGACCCTGGCCGAGTAGCTGATCTCGATGGTCAGCGTGGTGTCGACGGCGGTGACGAGCACCTCGACGATATCGATCAGATCGCCCAGCCACTGCTGGAGGGCACCGTGCACCAGCATCTGGGTGGTGGTCGCCACCTCCGGTCCGGTCGGCGCGAACACCAGTTGCCCCACCCCGATGCCGAAGTCGGGCCGGTTGATGCGCTCGCCGGGCGCGGTGAACAGCACCTGCTCGATGAGGTCGCGGAGGTAGCCGGCGGCGTCGGTCCGGGCGGTGCCGCCGTGCGCGTCCAGCCGCAGCGGGTAGGCGACGGGGTCGCTGGTCACCGGATCGGTGCCCGTCCAGGGCGCGGCCGCTGCGGTCGTCATTGCGCCACCACCCTCGGCTGGGTCGACAGGATGCTCGCCGGGCCCTGGGGGGCTTGGGTCGGGCCGAGGCACAGGCCCGTGCCGCCCAGGATGACCACCGGCACGCCCATCACGGTGACCCTGGTGGCGACCGCGATCCACTGCGTGGTCAGGCACGGTTGGGGGGCGGAGCTGACGTTGAACGGGCAGCCGGCCACGGGAAAGGTGTCGGCCTGCAACGCCGCCGGCGCCCCGCCGACGAGAACCCTGGTGTTGCTGGTGATCACGCCGATCTGCCCGCCGTGCGGGCACATGGCCGGCGCTCCGACCTGCATCACCGGCCCGGGCATCACGTCACCACCAGGGCGCCGTTGTTGACCGTCACGGTGGGGCCGGCCAGCACGATGGACGCGGTGCCGTTGGTGATGGTGATGCCCAGGTCGTTCACCATGATCGTCGCCCCGCCGCGGGACTTGAGCAGCAACCCGCCGGCGGGTCCCGGCGCGTCGCTGATCGAGATCGAGTTCTGCTGCGCGGTCTGCACCACCACGTGGCCGATGACCGGCGGGACCGCCAGCGCGAGCGCCGGCGGGTCGGCGGGGCTGCCCCACCATCCGCCGGTCCAGATCGGATAGTCCGGGTCGCCCTGCTCGAACTCCACCCAGACCCCGGAGCCGATGTCGGGGACCACCCACATCCCGGCCTGGGTGCCCGCGAACGGCACGCAGGCCATGGCCCAGGTCGAGGGCATGCCGCCGAGCACGTCGGGCACGTCGACCTGGATGCGCCCCTGCTGCATCGGGTCGACGTTGTTGACCACGGTGCCGCGGTACTTTCCGTAGTACTTGGTCATCGTCGGCATCGGACGCCTCCTTCGCTCATGCGGGCACGACCGGGGTCAGGGACACCAGACCGTTGCGGGACAACGTGAAACTTTGCGTGTACTCGCCGGGCTTGAGGTTGTGGGTGACGCTCTTGACGTAGTACAGGCCGTCGTAGGCCAGCCCCGCGCCGCGGACGCCGACCAGGCCGCGGGGTTGCAGCAGCCGTCCGTAGCGCAGCACGTTGAGTTGCCCGCTGCCGGACACGGCGTCGGCCGACTCCGACATGGTGGCCAGGCCGCGGGCGACCGCCAGGATCGGGTTGTCCTTGGCCGCGCCGGACAGCGGCTCGGTCTTCAGCCTCGGGGCGGGACGCAGCGACAGCGGTGGGTCGAGCAGGCTGATGTCCGGCAGCGGGACCGGTATGGAGATCTTGGTGGCGGGGATCTGCACGGAGACGGTGACCTGCTTGCCCTGCAGCCCGTCGAAGCTGAAGCTCAGGGAGTCGACGTTGGTCGCCGCGTCCATGTCGACGTTCAGCGCAGGCTGCGGGACGCCGACGCGGATGTCCGGTCCCCAGTACGCCTTGCTCATTCCGGGGACTGGCCCGGGGTCGAGGTAGAAGACGTAGCCGTTGTCCTTGGCCAGCTTCTGGATGAATTCGTAGTCCGTCCCGTCCTGGCTCTTGATCTTGTCGGTGGGGATGGGGACGTCGGGGAAGAGCTCGGGGACCGGGATCGGGACGACGCCGTAGCGCAGGTAGTTCTTCAGCAGCCACAGCACCTGGCCGACGGCGGGCAGCGGCGGGAACATCACTCCCTGCTTCTTGTCCAGATCCATCAGGACCGTGAGGTCCTCTCCGGTGAGCGTCACCGCAGACTGGCCGATCTCGTTGGATATGCCCGACTCCTGCCGGGTGATCACGCCGTCCATCAGCACATGCGGCAGGCCCTTGACGGTGACGATCACGACCACCCGGACGCCAGGGTCGAGCAGGCCGGCCGGGATCATGGCGGTCGAGATCGGCGAGGTTCGGCTGGTGCCGAGCACGATCTGGAACCCGCTGCGCTGCCCCGAGGTGACGGTGACCTGGATGCTCTTGATCGCTTGCACGATGGACGCGGGCACCGGCGTCGGCAGGTACGTGGAGCCGGCGAGCAGGTTGAGCTGGATGCGTTGGATCATGTGCCGGCTCCGAACTGGGCGGACAGGTCGGCCCCGACGATGGTGAGCACGGCACCGGGGGCTCCGGTCAGGTCGGCGGGGTCCAGGGCGCGGTTCGCGTCGGCGATGCGCCAGGCGAGTAGCGGGTCGCCGTAGTACTGCTGGGCGAGCAGGTCGGGGCGGTCGCCGGCCACCACGAGGTGATGTGCCAGCACCGGCGCGGCGTCCGTCGAGCCGATGAATCGCCGGGTGAGGTAGCGCCTTTCGGTTCCGTCGGGCTCGGTGACGGTGCTGACCGGCGTGGCGGCGTACCGGCTGGCGGGCGGGAACCGGTCGGGCGCGGCGGCGCCCGCCGCCGGCGGAAGCTGGTTCGTCGGGGTGCTCACGGAATCCTCCTGATGCCCAGCTGGGTGAGCGCGCCCGGCACGGTGGTCGCCATGTGCTCGCGGGCCCGGTGGTAGGCGAAGTAGATGGCCGCGCCGCGATGGCCGAGCGGCAGGTCGTTGACGGTGAGCACGCGCATGCCGAGGGAGACCTTGGCGCGCAACGGGTTCAGGTTGGGGTCGAAGGAGTCCTCGGTGACGCTGACGTCGGTGATCCGGACCGGCACGATGCGGTTCTCGCTCCACACGAACAGGGTCAGCGGCGCCTGTACCGGCGAGATCTCCAGCGCGCCGGTGGCCGCCAGCGTGATGTTGGCCTGGATCGCATCGGCCCGCGGGAAGATCGCGGTCTCCAGCGCGGCCAGCTCGGGATTGATCCCGAGGCGCACCGTCGTGTTGTGCTGCTCGGGCGTCTCCAACTGGTCGGCGGCGTCGATCTCGGCGTCGACCTTGATCGTCTCGACCGGTTGGGCCTTGAGTCGCAGGGCGTCCAGCCGGTCGCCGGCGTCTCCGCTGGCACCCTGCGGCTGCAGGCTCCGGGTGAGCGAGTCGGGGGTGTACTGCAGCACGACCACCCGCTGCACCTGACCCGACCCGGGATCGAGCAGCACCAGCCCGGCCCTGACGGTCCGCGGCGAGCCGGGGAATCCACTGGTCATGAGCCGACCTCACCCATGGCGGGCCTCGCGGCGAAGGAGCGCCTCAGCAGCGCACGGACGTGCCGCCGCAGCGCCTCGTGACCATCGGGATCGTCGATGAACGTGAATCCCGTCGCGTCCAGCCAATTCCTGATCAGGTCGATCTCGCGGCGAAGGAGTTCTCTCGATCCGACGGTATTCTTGCCGGCCACGACGTCG
>JBIQML010000160.1:8370-8771 GCA_044463405.1 Nakamurella lactea
TCGCGTGACGCCTGTTGCGCTCCCTCCATGGACATCGGAAATGCCCCGCCCGATCGTACGACCGCCGCCCGGGGCTTCTTGCCCGTTGCCTCCAGGTGGGCAGCCAGCGGATCGTTCCGGCCAGGATCAGAAAGCATGGCTTGGTAATCGCTCCGGCCACGAGCGACGAGTTCGTTCATCATGGCGAGATGCGCGGCATTGCCGGGATTGCGAGCCGTTTCGCGCGCGGTGATCAGGTACGCCATGGTGACGAACGCCCGTTGCTGCTCGGGCGGAAGGTCAGGCAACGTGCCCGAGGTGAGGTAGGCGCCGAGATCTCGTGCCACCTTCGCATCGGAGAGGCCCCAGGTGCGCATCGAGGCGGCGATTTCTGGATAGGTGCCGATCTGGGACACCAGATA
>JBIQML010000161.1:0-8763 GCA_044463405.1 Nakamurella lactea
GGCGCTGGCCAAGCGCAGCCTGATCAAGACCTGGCGGACGCCCGAGGCACTGATCGACGTCACGTTGCAGCCGATCATCTTCCTGCTGATGTTCACCTACATCTTCGGCGGGGCCATCGCCGGCGGATCACAGCAGGATTATCTGCAGTTCGTGCTGCCCTCCATGATGGGCATCGGCATCGCGCTGGCCGGCGTCGCGATCGGGCAGAACCTCAACGCGGACATCGAGAAGGGCGTGTTCGACCGGTTCCG
The DNA here is from genome assembly GCA_044463405.1 of Nakamurella lactea. Classification (GTDB taxonomy): domain Bacteria; phylum Actinomycetota; class Actinomycetes; order Mycobacteriales; family Nakamurellaceae; genus Nakamurella; species Nakamurella lactea_B. Next base: position 253 of record JBIQML010000161.1, read on the forward strand.
GTCGCTGCCGATCGGCCGGTCGGCGCCGCTGGTCGGCGCGGTGGCCGCCGACGTGGTGCGCTATCTGATCTCCTGCGGGGTCACCCTCGGCATGGCCACCATCCTGGGGTTCCGGGTGCAGACCAATGCGCTCGCCACCATCGCCGCGATCGGCCTGGCCGTGGCGTTCGCGCTGTGCTTTTGCTGGATCAGCGTGTGGGTTGGCATGAAGGTGCGCACCCCGGGAGCGGTGCAGGGCATCATGTTCCTGCTGGTGCTGCCGCTCAGCTTCGTGTCCAACGCCTACGTGCCGACCGGCACCATGCCGAGCTGGATGCAGCCGATCGCGGACGCGAACCCGATGAGCCACCTGGCGACCGCGATCCGCGGTCTGATGACCGGCGGACCGGTGACGAACGATCTGCTGTGGACCCTCGGCTGGATGGCCGGGCTGCTGATCGTGTTCGTGCCGCTGGCGCTACGCGGGTACCGCCGCCGCGCCTGACCGGGCGCCTGACCGGGCCGGCCCAGCCGACCCAAACCGGCCCAGCCCCATCGTGATCGAGCACCAGGGATTCGGACCGAGCACCCGGGATCGCTGGTGCTCGGTTTCGAAACCTGGTGCTCGATCACGTCGTCGGCAAGGTCAGCTCGAATCGGCCACCCCAACACGCTGGCTGGCGCGTCGCCGATCGATCGGCTCCGGCACGTCGTCGTCCAGCAGCGCCGGATCGATCCGCTTCGCCGCGATGTCGTGCCCCAGCGACCGGCCGGCGGCGTACTCGGCGTCGAGCACCGACTTGCCCAGCACGGCCATCAACCGCTCGCGCACCCGCGCGATGCCGGCGTTGCCGAGATCGTCCGCCCCCCGCAGCGCCGTCGCGGCACCCAGGATCTGCGCCCCCTCCACCGGACGGCCGATCGCCTCCGCGTAGCCGGCCACCGCCACCCCGAAATCGGCCATCAGCGGCCGGTCCTCGGTGGACAGCGCCGCCGGATAGGCCATCATCAGGTCCGCGCGGGCGGTCGGCAGATCCCCTCCGGCCACCGCTGCCGAGGCGCACACCGATCCGATCATCGCGCTGAGATGCCCGTACATCGGGTTGTTGCCCACCGCGCTCGGCGCCCGCGCACGCAGGTCGGAGGCGCGTTCCGCGGCCTGCTCGACGTCACCCTCCACCAGCAGGATGCCGATCTGTGCCGCGTCGGCCAGCAGGATCCGCTCCATGGGCACCGGGGTGCCCGGCTGGCCGGCGCGGACGGCGGCCACGTGCGCCCGCGCGCCGTCGAAGTCCCGCTGACGCAACCGGAGCCCGGCCATCTTCAGGTGCACGATCATGTCGTCCTCGGTGGCGCCGAGCTGCTCGAGGTAGTCCAGCGCACGCTGGTAGTCGGTGACCGCGCCGTCCACGTCACCGTCCAGGCTGCGCACCCCGGCACGGACGGTCAGCACGGTGGACAGGCCCCACCGGTCTCCGATCGCGTCGAACGCCGTGTACGCGCCGTCGATCTCGGCGCGCAGCCCGGCGACGTCACCGTTGTTCTCCAGGTACATGGCGCGCATGCCGCCGACCACCGCGCGCATCCACGGATCGGCGGATGCGGATCCGCGGTCGAGCAGGTCGTCGACGGCCAGCGGGCGCTGGCCGAAGAACTCGATGTACAGCCGCGCCATCGAGGTCATCACCTCGGTGCCGTCGTCGATGTCCACCAGCTGCCGACCGACGTCGTTCAGCTCGTTGTGCAGGTTGGGCCAGGACTCCTCGGAGTCGGTGGGGGCGCCGAAGATCCGGGCCAGCAGCCGAGCCGCCCGCACCCGAACCAGGTCGGGAGTGTCGCGATCCGCGCCCGCGTCGAGGACGAACTGGGTCCAGGTGGCCATCTCGGTGTGCGCGCCCGTGATCGTCCAGAACCAGCACAGGTCCAGCACCAAATCGGCCGCGGCGTGCAGATCCCCCGAGTCGCCCAGGTACCGCAGCGCGGCCAGCATGTTGTCCCGCTCGATGCCGAGCTCGGCGAGCGCCACCAGCTGATCCCTGGTACGCAGCACCGGATCGAGCTGCGCGGCCCGGGCCATGAAGAAGGCGGCATGCCGGCCGCGGGCGGCGGCGAGTTCATCCCGCTCGTCGAGTCGTTCCACGCCGTACTCCCGGATGGTCTCCAGCATCCGGTACCGGACCTCGCCGGACCGCGAGACCACCTGCAGCAGCGACTTGTCCACCAGAGCGAGCAGCAGATCGGGCACATCGACGGAATCGAGCGACTCGTCGGCGCACACGTGCGCGGCGACCGCAGCGGTGGTGCCCGCAGGGAAGATCGCCAGCCGCTCGGCCAGTAGCCGCTCGGCGTCGGTGAGCAGTTCCCAGCTCCACTCCACCACCGCGCGCAGCGTGCGATGTCTGGCCACCGAGGTGCGCATGCCCCCGGCGAGCAGCCTGAACCGGTCCGAGAGTCGCTCGGCGATCTCCGTCACCGGCAGCACCCGCAGCCGGGCCGCCGCCAGCTCGATCGCCAACGGCAATCCATCCAGCCGGCGCACGATATCCACCACCGCGCCAACAGTCTCGTCCGACAGCCGGAACGTCGCGCTCGCCGCGCGACCACGCTCGATCAGCAGCCGGACGGCGGGATACTCGGCCGCGCGGGCGGTGTCGGCGCCGACCGGGGGAAGGCCGAGCGGCGGGATCGCCACCAGCGCCTCGCCCGCCAGTCCCAGCGGCTCCCGGCTGGTGGCCAGCACCCGCACCCTGGGGCAGCGGGCCAGCAGCAACTCGACGAACTCTGCGACGGGCGAGATCAGGTGCTCGCAGTTGTCGATCACCAGCAGCGCGTCCGAGTCGGCCAGCGTGTCCAGCACCCGGTCGGTGGCCGACATTCCGCCCATCGCCTCGGATCTGCGCTCCAGGATGCGCGCGTCCCGCACGCCGAACGCGCCCAGAACGGCCTGCGCGATGGTGGCCCCGTCGGAGACCGGCGCGAGTTCCACCAGCCACACCCCGTCCCGCCCGACGTCCACCAGCGGTGACGCTGCCTCGGCGGCGAGCCGGGTCTTGCCGGCGCCGCCCGGACCGACGATGGTGGTCAGCCGTCCCTGCCCGATGAGCTCGGCCACCCGGGCCAGTTCGGCCTCCCGGCCGATGAAACTGGACACGGCGGCGCGCAGGTTGGTGCGATGCCCCGCCGGTGACGGGGTCTCCGGGCCGGTCGGCTGCTCGCCGCGCAGCAGCGCGAGGTGCTGGGCGCTGATCTCCGGACCCGGATCGGCGCCCAGCAGGTCGGCCAGCCGGGTGCGCAACTGCTCGTAGGCGGCCAGCGCGTCGGCGGTGCGGCCGGTGCCGGCCAGCGCCGTCATCAGCTGTCCGACGAACTGCTCGCGCAACGGGTTGGCGGCCACCAGCTCCTCGAGCTCGCCGATCACGCCGGGTGCGTTGCCCAGGGCCAGTTCGGCGTCGACCCGGTCGGCGCAGGCGGCCAGCCGGGTCTCGTCCCAACGAGCGATCGGCGCCGCGGCATAGGGCGCGTCGTCGGCGTCCATCAGCGGGGCGCCGCGCCACAGCCGCAGCGCGTCGGTCAGGATGCGTGCCGCCCCGGCGGGATCACCGCTGCGCAGGTGGCGGCGGCCGGCCGCGGCCAGGTCGGCGAAGCGGTGCGCATCGATGGCCTCGCGGTCCAGGCCCAGTCGGTAGCCGGCCGGTACCTGCTGGATCAGGGCGGGGTTTCCGAGAGCACGACGCAGCCGGGAGACCAGCGACTGCAGCGCGTTGACGACCTCGTGTGGTGGGTCATCGAGCCAGACGGCGTCCACCAGCTCGGCGGTCGGCACGGCACGTCCGGAGTCCAGGGCCAACCGGGTGAGCAGTCGGCGAAGCCGGGAGCCCGCGATGGGTGCGCTCGCGTCACCGTTGCGCACCTCGAGGGGTCCGAGGATGCCGATCTGCACCCGTCCACTGTTCCACAGGGCGCCGCGGCTGGCCCGTGAGCCGACGCCGCGGCGAGGGAAGCCCGTCGCCGCGGAGCCTGCGACGCGGCCGGGTGGAAGGGTGGAGCGCTAGTCCCCGCGCTGCAGCGAGCGGCGGATCTCCTGCAACCGGTCCTGGGCGGCCTGCTCGCGGTCGGCGGCGGCCTTCTGCTGTGCCTTCGCCTCGTCGCCCGCGGCGGCCAGTTCGGTCGCGCCCAGGGCCGTGCCGTATCGCTTGTCGATCTTGTCCTGCAGGTAGCCCAGGCTGGGCACGCCGGCGTCGGAGTAGTCGGTGACGGGCTCCGCGGACGACGCCGGAATCCCGGTCACCGGTGCGCCCGCACCCGGCGACTCCACCGGGGAGTCCTCGGGTTCGGCGGCCGGCGGTGGTTCCTGCTCGGACAGCGGCTGGTCGGCCGCGTCGTCGGTGGGCTCGGTCATCCCCGTCACCTCCTGCTCACCCGCGCTTCACCGAATCCAACAGCACCTGGGCGACGTCGCGCACCTCGACGCCTGCGGCAGCGCCCTCGGGATCATCCGACTGCCGGGCCGTCACCCCGTCGGAGATCATCACCTTGCAGAACGGGCAGGCCGTGACGATCTCGGACGCCCCGGTCGCCACCGCCTCGTCGGTGCGCTCCAGGTTGATGCGCTTGCCGATGCGCTCCTCCATCCACATCCGCGCACCGCCGGCGCCGCAGCACAGCGCGCGGTCGCGGTGCCGGGGCATCTCGGTCTGGGACACCCCGGCGGCGTCCAGCAGTTCCCGCGGCGGGGAGTACACCTGGTTGTGCCGGCCCAGGAAGCACGGGTCGTGGTAGGTGACCTGCCGGGAGGCCCGCGCCGGATCGGCCACCGGCACCAGCCGGCGCTCCCGGACCAGCTTGTTCAGCACCTGGGTGTGGTGCAGCACCTCGTACTTCCCGCCGAGCTGCGGATACTCGTTGAGCAGCGTGTTGAAGCAGTGCGGGCAGGTGGCGATGATCTTTTTCCGCTTCCGGTCGCCGAACGCGGAGTTGATGGTCTCCACGTTCTGCTGCGCCAGCATCTGGAACAGGAACTCGTTGCCGGCCCGCCGCGCCGGGTCCCCGGTGCAGGTCTCGGCGGTGCCCAGCACCGCGAACCCGACGGCGGCCGTGTGCAGCAACTCCACGGTCGCGCGGACCGTGCGCCGGGCCCGGTCGTCGAACGCCCCGGCGCAGCCGACCCAGAACAGGTACTCGTGGTCCGGGTCGATGGTCCCCGACACCACCGGCACCTCGAACGGCAGATCCTTGGCCCAGTCCATCCGGGCGGAGGCGTTCTGCCCCCACGGGTTCCCCTTGTTCTCCAGGTTGCGGAACAGCGCACCCAGCTCGGTGGGGAACTCGGATTCGATCATCACCTGGTAGCGGCGCATGTCCACGATGTGGTCCACGTGCTCGATGTCCACCGGGCACTGCTGCACGCAGGCGCCGCAGTTGGTGCAGTCCCACAACACCTCGGGGTCGATGATCCCGCCGGCACCGTCGGCGGCGTCGGGGCCGCCGATCAGCGGACGCCCCGCCTCCAGGACGGCCAGCGGGTCGCTGTGCGCCAGGGCCGCCATGTCCTCGTCGGAGAGCTTCTCGGTGCCGGCCATGTCCGTGCCGCCGCCGGCCGCCAGGTATGGGGCCTTGGCGTAGGCGTGATCGCGCAGTGCCAGGATCACCAGCTTGGGGCTCAGCGGCTTGGCGGTGTTCCAGGCCGGGCACTGTGACTGGCAGCGGCCGCATTCGGTGCAGGTGGTGAAGTCCAGCCATGCCTTCCAGGAGAAGTCCTCGATCTTCCCGGCGCCGAACACATCGGTCTCCGGGTCGGCCTTCTCGAAGTCGATCGGGGCACCGTTCGACATCATCGGCTTGAGCGCGCCCAGCGCAGTGCTCCCGTCATCCTCCCGCTTGAAGAAGACGTTGGGCCAGACGGTGAACCGGTGCCAGGCCACGCCCATGGTGATGTTGGCGGCGATCACGATCAGCCACACCATCGCGGACAGCACCTTGAAGGTGGCGGTGATCGTGATGGCCGCGTCGGAACTCGGCAGCACCCAGCTGAGCGGCTCGGCCACCGGTGACGCGGCCACCGGCTGGTGCACGTATCCGGCGGACAGCTTGAACGCCCGGACCAGCAGCACCCCGATGCCCTCGATGGCGACCACGATCTCGACGAAGTAGGCCTGCCAGAAGCTCGATCCGACGAACCGGGATCGCCGGCCGGGCCGGCGCGGATGGCCCACCTGCCGGACCACGATCAGCACCGCGATACCGACGATGGTGGTGGCCGCCAGGATGTCGACCACGAAGTTCCACGGCGCCCAGGGCCCGAGGATCGGCAGCTCCCAGGCGGGGTTGATCACCTCGCCGTAGGCCTCGATCACCAGCAGGGACAGGATGATGAACCCGGCGAACACGAACCAGTGCGCGATGCCGACGGCGCGCCACTGCAGCATCCGGGTGTGGCCGATGGTCTCGGCGAACATCGTGGCCAGCCGGCGCCCGACCGGGCGGCCACGGGTCGGGTCGGGCTGCCCGAGCCGGACCGTGCGCGCCATGCGCATCACCGTGCGCGCGGTCATCAGGGCGGCGATGACGGTGACGGCGGCACACAGCACGATCAGCACGATCGACAGCACGCTCACGGCGTCTGGCCCCTCTCCAGCGTCCAGGCGGCCAGGAAAGCCGGTCCCTCCGGCGTGCCGCCGCCAGTTCGGGACGATACAGGCAGCCGGCCCGCCGGGCGCGGCGCGCTCAGCGGACCGGCCCGGCGGCGCGCGGCGGAGTGGCGCACCCCACAGCTGGTCTGGCGGCGCCGGCATCCGATCCGGTGATCACCTGGGATGAAGGGAACTGGCGCGCACCACCAGCTCGGTGGGCAACACCACGCTCCGGGGCCGGCCCTTGACCGTCCCGGCGATCCGTTCGGCCAGCAACTCGGCGGCGCGGGCACCCACCTGGTAGGCGGGCTGCACGACCACCGAGATCGGCGGGTCGACCAGCGGTGCCCACGGCGCGTCGTCGAAGCAGACCAGTCCGACGTCCACGCCCGGCCGCAGCCTGCGGGAGCGCAGCTCGTGCAGCACGCCCAGCGCCAGCGCGGCGTTGGCGACGAAGAAGGCATCGGGCGGTGACGGGCGATCCAGCAAGCGCGCCGCACCGGCGCGCCCTCCGTCCGCGTGGAAGGGCTGGTGGGTCACCCGACGCGTCCGGATGCCGGCCTCGGACAGCGCGTCGGAGTACCCCTGCCGGCGCAGCTGCGCCGTCTCGGCGCTGCGCGGGCCGGTGATGCAGGCCGGGCGACGCCAGCCCTGTTCGATCAGGTGCGAGGTCGCCAGCCGGGCGCCGTCCCGGGAGTCCGTGTGCACCGAGTCGACCGGCACCGCCAGGCTGCGGTCGATGGCGACCAGCGGAATCGAATCACCCGACAGCCGGGTGACGTCGGTATGCGCGGAGTGCGGGGACAGCACCACCCCGGCGGCCTGCTCGGTGGCGGCCAGGTCGATGTAGCGGGCCTCCTTGCCCTCGTCCTCGTCGGCGTTGCACAGCACCACGGAGAAGCCGTTGCGCTGCGCGACGTCCTGCACGCCGCGGGCGACGGAGGTGAAGAAGGCGTTCTCGATGTCGGAGATGATCAGCAACCACAGGCTGGTGCGCTGCCGGCGCAGGTTGCGGGCCACCGCATTCGGGCGGTAACCGAGCTTCTTGGCCGCGGCCAGCACCCGGCGCGCCAGCTCCGGGTCGACCCGGTCGTTGTGGTTCAGCGCGCGGGAGACAGTGGCCACGGACGTGCCGGCCTCGGCGGCCACGTCGACGATCTTGACCATCAGCGGTCCGTCATCGCACCAGAGCGGGGCGGTCCGCCCGTGGGACCCCGGGAGAGGCCGCCCGGTGGGTGATGCCGGTCGCGGCGTTCACGCACGGCGTGATCTCCCATCCCACCACGGGACCGGCGGCACAGGTCGCCGGTCAGCGGCCCGGTCCGGCGGTCGCCGGGGACGAACCGACCAGGGTGACGTCGCCGCATAGGTGCACCGTCACCCCCAGTTCGTCGAAGAAGGCAGCCTTGGCGGTGAGCGCGCGGTCGGCGGTGCCGGCGTCCGGCGCGTACACCACCTGGGCATGGTTGGCCTTGTGCTGGGCCATCAACTGGTCGCGGGAGACACCGTGCAGCACGGCGTGCATGATGGGCCATTCCGGGTTCGTCATCTTCAGGCGGCGCTGCGTCTCCTCCTCCGGCAGATCGGCGACGTGCCCGCGTCCCAGGTCCAGGTGCAGCGCGCCCCCGGCGATGTACAACCGGGACCACACGATCTCTCCTGGCTTCGAACACCCGGACAGCGTCGACCCGCCGAGGGGGAAGAACATCGGCGGCTGGCGCCGCCCGTAGCTGCGCCCATACCCGCCGTTGTGCGAAGCGGGCACCGAACCCGAGATCATGAAGGTCCAGACGAACTCGTCGCCGTACTGCTCGCCCCAGCGGACGTCGTGCAGCGTGGTGGCCGGGTCCAGGCCCATGGCGGTCCAGATCCGGTTGGTGGCAAGCGCATCCACCGCCACGCC
>JBIQML010000162.1:0-8728 GCA_044463405.1 Nakamurella lactea
TGGCCGCGCCGAGCGCGATCATGGTCGCCGGCACGAAGGTCATCAGCAGCACGACCCACCCGCGCAGGGCCCAGGCCACCCCGGCCCACAGCAGCAACAGCGCCAGCCCGGCGGCCGGCACGCTGACGACATCGCCCGGTTCACCCCGGGCGGCGAAGATGCTCTCGACGACGAGGACCCCGACGGCGACCGGCAGCACGATCATCAGCCGTGCGGCGACCGATCGCCGGGTCAGCCCGCCCGGCGCGGCCGCGTTGCTGCGGGACGGAGGCGGCGGCCGGTGGGCCGCGGGCGGGGGCGCGCCGGTGTGGCGCACCGGCGGATGCGGGCCGCTCGATCGCGGCGGCGGAGGGCGGCGTCGCCGGGGTGCCGGGACATGATCGACGGTGGAGGGCGGCGACTCCGGTTCGCCCGCGGGTTCGTGCTGCCGGTCCGCCCCGTCGGGCTGCGTCACCGCTCCACCTCCCAACGGTTCGTCGCGTGCCTGGTCAACCCCCACCCTGCCACTGCCGACGCGGCCGGTCGAGGGGCAGCCGCGCCTCATCGTCGAGTCGTGGTGCCAGAACCCCCGGCGACGGTGGCTCGGCCCCGGGGTTGCCGCACGTACTCGCCCATCGCCTCATCATGGGCGGAATCCGCTCGCTGCCTGCCGAACCGGACGACCAGGCGCCGCTCCCCCGCAACCGGACCCGGTCGGGTCCGCTGGCGTCACCACGATGCGATCATTCGCGGACCACCCACCCGCGGCCGGCGACAACCACTGGGGTGATGAGGCCTGCGGCGAGATACAGTGAGATTGGTGACGATGGCCCGACGAGGGAGCGTAACGATGGCGACCGACGCGCTGACCCCGGAGAAGAAGACCGGCATGGCCGAGGGGGCGGCCCATCCGACGCACAAGAGTCGGGCCGGGGTGCTGGCCCTCTACATCCTCGCCCTGATCATCATCTTCGCCTCGGCCATCGTGCTGGTCGCGGTGCTGCAACCCAGCCCGTACTTCTGGCCGCTGACACTACTGGGTGCGATCATCATCGCCGCCCTGGTGTCGGCGGCAGCCATGCCGTATCTGCTGGAGGACCAACTGACCAGCAACGGCTAGGGTCACATCGCGGCCAGGTCCTTGAACCGGGAGTAGTGCAACTGGTGCGCCACCGTCACCGTGGCGGTCGGGCCGTTGCGGTGCTTGGCCACGATCAGGTCCGCCTCCCCGGCGCGCGGATCGTCGGCCTCCCAGGCATCCGGCCGGTGCACCAGGATCACCATGTCGGCGTCCTGCTCCAGTGACCCGGACTCGCGCAGGTCCGCCAGCATCGGCCGCTTGTCGGTGCGCTGCTCCGGCCCGCGGTTGAGCTGCGAGATCGCCACCACCGGCACCTCGAGTTCCTTGGCCAGCAGCTTCATCTGCCGGGAGATCTCGCTGACCTCCTGCTGGCGGGACTCGACCCGCTTGGACGAGGTCATCAGCTGCAGGTAGTCGACCACGATCAACTTCAGGTCGTGCCGCTGCTTGAGCCGTCGCGCCTTCGCCCGGATCTCCATCATCGTCATGTTCGGGCTGTCGTCGATGTACAGCGGTGCGTCGGAGATCTCGCCCATCCGGCGGACGATCTTCTGCCATTCCAGGTCGCCCATCCGGCCGCTGCGCATGGCCGCCAGCTTGATCTCCGCCTCGGCCGACAACAGCCGCATGGTGATCTCCGTGCGGCTCATCTCGAGGGAGAAGATGACGCTGGCCATCCGATGCTTCACCGAGGCGCTGCGCGCCCAGTCCAGGGCCAGGGTGGAATTGTGCGTCGGGATCATCGAGCGTCCGGCCAGGTACAGGCGGTCCGAGCTGTCCACCTGAACGCACCGCACAGGTACCGATCCCGCGGACCGCACTCGCACGATCTTGCGTTCCTGTTGACCGGCGCGACGTTCCGGAACCAGCAGTACCCCAGCATCGGCGGCCTGGACGGCGGCGATGTGGGCGGTGGTCCAGCAGACCTCCCCGTCGCCGCCTGCTGGCCGCACCAACCACTGGTGCTCCGCGTCGGCGACGATGACCTCCCCGTCGGAGAACTCGACCTCGTAACACGGCCGACCACGCATGACCTCGGTGGCAGCAACCACGCGGACCGGATACCCGTCAGCCCCCAGGAGTTGGTCTCCGACGGACACCTCGCCCATGGTCGTCCACCCGACCGGCGTGGGCAGTGGTGTGTCGAGTGCGAGCGCCTTCCCCACTCCGGGCCTGGCCGCGACGATGACCATCTGCCCCGGATGCAGGCCGTTGGTCAACTCGTCCAGGCCGATGAAGCCGGTGGGCACCCCGGAGGACAGGCCGCCGTTGCTGGCGATGGCGTCGATCTCGTCCATCGTCGGCTGCAGCAGCTCCTCCAGGACGACGTAGTCCTCGCTGGTGCGCCGCTCGGTGACCTCGTAGATCTCCCGCTCTGCCCTGTCGACGACCTCGTCGACCTCGCCGCTGCCGGGCTGCCCGTCGCCGGCGCCGTAGCCGAGCCGCACGATGCGCGTCCCGGCGTCCACCAGGCGCCGCAGGATGGCCTTCTCGGCCACGATCTGGGCGTAGTAGCTGGCGTTGGCGGCGGTGGGCACCATCGCGACCAGGGTGTGCAGGTACACCGCGCCGCCCACCCGAGACAGGGTGCCGGCTCGATCCAGTTCCGCGGCCACCGTGATCGGGTCGGCCGGGTCGCCGCGGGCGTACAGGTCCAGGATCGCGTCGTAGATCAGCGCGTGCGCGGGCTTGTAGAAATCCGGCGAGTGCAGGGACTCCACCACGTCGGCGATCGCGTCCTTGCTCAGCAACATGCCGCCCAGCACGGACTGCTCGGCGGCCAGATCCTGCGGGGGCTGCCGGCCGTAGCCGGCGCTGCGCTCCGGGGCAGCCTCCTCCCACCGGTCGTCGACGACCGCCATCGCGCGCTCCGCCTCCTTGCGTACCACTCGCCACCCGGATCGGCCCCGCCGCCTCGCGGCGACCGGGTCGGCCGGGCACTCTTCGGCGGCCCCCGAGGTCGCCGTCCGGCTGGTGGTCCAGTCCTACTCCAGGGGCCCGACAACGCCCCCGAAGGACGGTTGCACACCGTGATGATCGGTGCGCGCATGCCGCGCGCCGACCGGCCGATGTGCGCTCCGAGCGGCGTCCGGGATCCCTGTCCGGGACGGGACATGGGGACGCTAGGACGCCGCGCGTCAGGATCCAAACGGGCCTGTGCACAACGACGGGGACAGGATGTGGACAGCGCGGGATCGTCGCAGGTCCCCGTCCCCCGGGATTGTGGACAGTCTGGGGAAAACTCTCCGTAATCGCACCGTTCCCGCAGGTCAGACGCCCTCTCGATCTTGGCTCGGCTGTGCATAACTGATGTTAGTAGTCTTTCGGCGTGCCGCGTCCGGCGTGTCGCGAATCGGTAACGGACGGTCGGTGACGCTGCCGCGGGCACGCCGAGAGACGGGTATCGGACGCCGCGCGGCGGCCGGGCGACGGCGCCACTCGATGCGGTCCCCGCGCCCGAATCGTTGCGTCACGCTCCGTGACCGTACCGAGCGGACGCTGGTGATCCCGGCCACGTTCCCGGGGCGGTGGCCCTGGCCGGCGTCATCGTCACCGCCGGCGGGCGTATCATTTCGCTTGGCTAACGAAATCACCCGAAACTGAACGTCCAGGAGCAAGCACCCGTGTCACCCTCCGCCCAGGCCCGCCAGTCGGACAACGCATCGGTCCCCGAGCCGGCACCGACATCGGCGACTGCCGGATCCGCCGACGGCGCCCACGGGGCCCACGCGGCCCATGGTGCCCACGGCGCCCACGGCGCCCACACGGCTGCGGCGCCCTCCGCACCGGCCGCGAACGGCGCCGCTCCCGCGGTCCCCGCCGGGCCGGGCGGTCCGGCCGTGGACACCGCCTCATCGAGCGGCGGACGGCTGCTCGGCGGCCAACCGGTGGCCGTGTGGGTGGTCGCCTTCGCCGCGATGGTCTCGTTCATGGGCATCGGCCTGGTCGACCCCATCCTCAAGTCGATCGCCGGCAATCTCGGCGCCACCGCCAGTCAGGTGTCGCTGCTGTTCACCAGCTACCTGCTGGTGACGGCGTTCGCGATGCTCATCACCTCCTTCTTCTCCAGCCGGCTCGGCGGGCGCACCACGCTGATCATCGGCCTGGTGGTGATCATCGTGTTCTCCTCGCTGTCCGGCACGTCCCCGACGGTGGCGGCCCTGATCGGCTGGCGCGCCGGGTGGGGCCTGGGCAACGCGCTGTTCATCGCCACGGCGCTGGCCGCGATCGTGGCGGTCGCGCGGGGCGGCCACGAGAAGGCGATCACGCTGTACGAGGCGGCCCTCGGGATCGGCATCTCGGCCGGTCCGCTGGTCGGTGCCGTGCTGGGCAACCTCCAGTGGCGGCTGCCGTTCTTCGGGGTCGCCGCGCTGATGACCATCGCGCTGATCGCGATCGTGTTCTTCCTCAAGGATCGCGTGCACGTCACGCACGGCGTCTCGCTGGGCGCCCCGTTCAAGGCCCTCGGTCACGGCGGGCTGCTGGTGATGGGCATCGCCGCGCTGCTGTACAACGGCGGGTTCTTCGCGGTGATCGCCACCACGCCGTTCGCGGTGCCGCTGGGCACCTACGGCATCGGGTTCATGTTCTTCGGCTGGGGTGTGCTGGTCGGCATCTTCGCCGTGTGGGGCGCGCCCTGGATGCATCGCCGTCTCGGGCTGATCCGCTCGTTCGCGATCGCCATCGGGGTGTTCTCACTGATCCTGGTCGCGGTCGCGCTGGCGGTGCGGGCCGACAGCGTCACCGGCGTGATCATCCTGGTGATCGTGTGCGGCGCCCCGCTGGGCGTGCTGAACACGCTGTTCACCCAGACGGCGATGAGCATCGCCCCGGTGCCGCGGCCGGTCGCGTCCGCCGGGTACAACTTCGTGCGGTTCCTGGGTGGTGCGGTGTCACCGTGGCTGTGCAGCAAGTTGGGCGAGTCGCTGGGCTGGGACGTGCCGTTCTGGTTCGGCGCCATCTGCGTCGCGGCGGCGCTGGCCGTGCTGCTCGGGTTCGGCTCCACGTACCTGCGCGCGATCAACGCGGTGCACTGACACATCGCCGAGACCGGCGGGGCCCGGCTACTCCGGGGCGCCGGCCCTCGCGAGCAACTCGGCCAGCAGGTCCCGCGCGGCGCCGGCCACCCGCGGCGGCACGCCCAGGTCCTGCAACTGGTCGGCCGAGGCGGTCATCTCGTCCAGTCGCCGTCGGGCATGGGTGTGGGTGCCGGTGACGAGCCGTTCGATGGTGGTCTCGTCGAAACCGGCCAGCTCGCCACGGATGTTGTCGTACAGCCAGTCCCGGCAGCCTGCCGCCTCGGCGCCGTCCAGGGCCTCGATGACCGCCGCCGCCAGCCCCTTGTAGAACACGCTGCGCAGCAGCTTGCGGGAGCTGGCCGCGCCGACCGGACCGTCGAGCGTCGTGATGTCACCGCCGAGGCCGCCAAACATCCTCGCGAAGCGCTCCGCGGCGGGGCCGGAGGCCACCATGGGAGTGCGCAACCCGCGGCCGGGCACCGGCGCCATGATCGCCACGTCGACGACGTCGACGCCGGGCGCGGCCTCGGCCAGTGCCGCCTTGGCGCGCGGCGACGCGGTGTTCAGATCGGCCCACAGGGCGCCGCGCGGCAGGCCCGGCAGGCCATGGTGCAGCGCCGTCATGGCGTCGTGACCGCTGTTGACGCTGAGCACCAGGTCCGCGTCCCGGACGGCGTCGGATTCGTCGTCCCGGACCTGCACGCCGGCGGGCGGGGCGACCCGCGGGTCGTAACCTCGCACGTCCGCGCCGGCTGCGACCAGGTCGCGACCGATCGCGGACCCGGCCTCGCCGCATCCCAGCAGGGCGACCCGGCACCTCATGCCCGCCCCCGGAACCGGGCCGGCGGGACGGTGGTCGCGGGTCATCCCCGCGCGGACCATTCGTCGAAGGTCAGGTACTGCACACCCATCCCGGGAAGCCGGTCGCGCAGCCCGTACCGGTCCAGGCCCAGTTCGCCGCGCCGGAACGCGTCCCGGGCGGCCACCTCCTTCTCCGTGCGGGCGCGGGCACCGTCCAGGCCCCTGGCGACGTCCTCGCGCGGCACGCACAGCACGCCGTCGTCGTCGCCGACGATCACGTCACCGGGCCGGATCTGCTGGCCACCGACGACGATCGGCACGTTCACCGCACCGGGCGTCGCCTTCACCGTGCCCTGGGCGCTGACCGCGCGGGACCACACCGGAAAGCCCATCTCGCGCAGCTCGGCGACATCACGTACGCCGCAGTCCAACACGGCGCCGCGCACTCCCCGGCTGCGCAACGAGGTGGCGAGCAGCTCGCCGAACAGCCCGTCGGTGCTCGGCGAATTGGTGGTGACGACGAGGATGTCGCCCGGCCGGCACTGCTCGACGGCGACATGGATCATCAGGTTGTCGCCCGGCCAGCACAGCACCGTCACCGCCGTCCCGCCGGTGCGGGCACCGGGCCAGGCCGGCCTGAACACGGGGTCGAGATAGCCGACCCGGCCCAGCGCCTCGTGCACGGTGGCGACGCCGTACCGGCCGAGCTGCTCGGCCTCCGCGGGGTCCGCTCTCGGCGGGTCGGTGACGACGACCGTCCTCATGCCAGCTCGCCCGTCACCTGCGGGTACACCCTCATGTATGCCTCGCCCATGGTGCTGCTGGTCAGGCCCAGGTTGGGTCCGGCGTTTCGCTTGAGCTGCACCCCGCGCCGGCGGGCGAGATCGGTGTAGTAGTCCCACATGTGCTGCTGCGCCGGCAGCGACTCCATGGCGCGGCGCTTGGTGTCGAACGCGGGCGTGATGTCCAGCAGCACGTCAGGGTGGAACTCGCACATCTCCGGCTGGTGCGGCTCGAACAGGAAGACCGGCGGCGCGCCCAGCGGGTCCCCCGGCGCGTCGTAGCCGATGGCCTGGGCCAGCACCCGTGCCTGCATGGCCATCCGGGCCGCGGCGGGGTGATCGCCGTTGTACGGATCGACCAGGGTGTGGGTGAGCACCACTGTGGGCACCACCTCCCGGTACAGCCGCACCAGCTGGTCGGTCAGCTCGGGAGTCTCGGTCAGCGGGTAGTCGCCGGCGTCGAAGAACCGGATGTCCGCGCCGAGGATCTCGGCGGCCCGCTCGGCCTCCGAACGGCGGATGGCCTTGATCTCGTCCAGGCCCTTGCCGTCCCGCCAGGCCCGCGCCGACTCGCCACGCTCGCCGAACGTCAGGCAGGCGACCGTCACCCGCTGCCCGCGCGCAGACGCCAGCGCGATCGCCCCGCCGGCCCGCCACACGAAATCTCCGGCGTGCGCGCTGACCACCAGAAGGGAATCCCCAGCCACGATCTCGACCCTCCTCTACCCTCGCCAGTCCGCTGTCTCGCCCTGCTCGATCTGCGACACCACACCCTGCAGGTGTGCCCGCATCAGGCGCTCCGCCGTGCCGGGCCGGTGCGCCGCGATGGCCTCCACCACGCCGGTCAGCTCGCGCATCGAGACCAGCGGGCGCCCGGGGCGCAGGGACAGCTGGAACTGCTGCCGCACCAGCTGCGCCTGGAGCCGCTGCACCAGCGCGAACGCATTCTGGTGCCGGGCCGTCCGGTGGATCTGCTCGTAGAGCTGCCCGATCAGGGCGGAGTATTTGAGCACGTCGCCAGCCGTCATGGCCTCCCGCATGGCATCCACCTGGTCGTGCAGTACCTCGATGTCGTCCGGCTCGGCCCGCTCGGCGGCCTTGCGTGCGAGCAGTGCCTCGAGCACCATGCGGCACTCGGTGATCTCCACCGCGTCCGACACCGACAGCCGGCGCACGCGCGCTCCGCGGTTCATCACCCGCTCGACGAGCCCGTCGCCGACCAGGGTGTCGATCGCCTGTCGCAGGCTGCTTCGGGTGACGCCGAACCGGTCGGCGAGTTCCTCCTCGATCAGCCGCTGTCCGGGGACCACGTCCCCGCGAGATATCGCCGTCCGCAAGGCTTCCTCGGCCAGCTGCCGCGCCTCGACGCCGGTTCTAACCTGCATCGATCCTCCGTTACGTCACTGTCACAGGAGCCTAACAGATCGTCGGCGAAAATGTCAGCAATCGATCGGAACCAACCAGCGGCCCTTGACTGGTGACAGGAGTGCCGGTAATACTGGCGAACATCTTGTTGACAATCGCGATCCCGATGTCAGCACCACCAGCAGACGAGGACGAGAGCACCATGGCCCCCAAGACCGGCGCGGTGACACCGGCCGAGTTCGCCTACGAGCGGATTCGCGCGGACATCGTGTCCGGGCGGCTCACCGCGAACCAGCGGTTGATCGAGGCGGACCTGGCGGGCGAACTCGACGTCAGCCGGGCGACGGTCCGGAGCATGCTGGTCCGACTGGAGCACGACGGCCTGGTCGTCCGCGAGTACAACCACGGCGCCCGCGTGCGGATGGTCAGCGCGGAGGAGGCCGTGCAGATCCTGCAGGCCCGCAGCGCCCTGGAGGCGTTGGCCGCGCGGCACGCCGCGTTGAACGCGACCGACGAGGACATCGTGGCGCTGCGGGCGATCCGCAACGAGATGCCGACCCTGATCGCGGACGCCGACCTGTTGGGATACTCGGAGCGGAACTCCCGGTTGCACGGCCGCATCATCCAGGCCTCCCGGCACGGCGTCACCCAGCGACTGATCAGCAGCCTCAAGGCGCAGATGGTCCGCTACCAGTACCGGA
>JBIQML010000163.1:0-8718 GCA_044463405.1 Nakamurella lactea
GTTCCGGGACGGCGTCGGCTTCACCGGCGTGGTGCTGACCAAGCTGGACGGCGACGCCCGCGGTGGTGCCGCGCTGTCCGTGCGGCAGATGACCGGGGTGCCGATCCTGTTCGCCTCCACCGGGGAGAAGCTGGAGGACTTCGACACCTTCCACCCGGACCGGATGGCCTCGCGCATCCTCGGGATGGGCGACGTGCTGACCCTGATCGAGCAGGCCGAGCAGCACTTCGAGGCCGAGCAGGCCGAGCAGATGGCCACCCGCATGATGGGCGGCGAGTTCACCCTGGACGACTTCCTGCAGCAGATGCTGATGATCCGCAAGATGGGGCCGCTGCAGGGCATCCTGGGCATGCTGCCCGGTGCGGGTCAGATGAAGGACGCGCTGGCCGGCGTGGACGACCGGGACATCGACCGCACCGCCGCGATCATCCGGTCCATGACGCCGGAGGAGCGGGCCAACCCGAAGATCATCAACGCCTCCCGCCGGCAGCGCATCTCCCGGGGCTCCGGGTCCACCGTGTCGCAGGTGAACGCCCTGGTGGACCGGTTCTTCGAGGCCCGCAAGATGATGAACTCGATGGCCGGCCGGTTCGGCCTGCCGGGCGCTCGCAAGGCGACGAAATCGGCCAAGGGCCGGAAGGGCAAGAAGGGCAAGGGCCGCAGGGGACCGACGCCGCCGAAGGTGCGCGGCGGCATTCCCGGAATGCCGGGCGGCCTACCCGGCGGATTCCCCGGCGCCGGCGGTCAGTCCGGGCCGGGCCTGCCAGGGGGCATGCCGGGCATGGACCAGTTGCCGCCCGGGTTCGACCTGTCGAAGATCAAACTGCCGAAGAAGTAGAGCCGTCCGGGCCGGCCTTGGCCCTGGCCCGATGGGCGCGGACCCGCGCGCGGGAGCCGCAGGTCCGGTCCGCGCACCAGCGCCGCCGGCCGCTGTCGTCCACGAAGATGCCGGCGCAGCTCTCATCGCCGCAGGCGCGCAGCCGCTCCCGGGTAGGACCGGTCAGGTCGGTGACGGCCTGCCGGGCGATCCAGGCCAGCGCGGTGGCGGTATCCGGCGGTGACCCGACCACGACGCTGCCGCCGCGCACGCCCACGGCCGGGGCCCGATCCTGTGCGAGCGCATCGTTGAGCACCTCGGCGTCGCGCGGATCCGGCTCGCCGCCGTCCACCGTGGCCCTGGCGATCGCGTAGAGCGCCTCGCGCAACCGGATCGCCGCGGTCAGGTCCCGCTCGTCCGGGTCCCGATCGGGCGCCAGTTCCGCCGCCACCAGCCAGCGCCGCAGCGCGCTCGGATCCGTCAGGTCCTCGATGGCCGGCGGTCGGCGCCGTGCCCGCTGGCTGGCCAGCAGGTTCAACCAGGCTGCTCCGTACCAGAGCCGGAACTCCTCCATGGAGACCAGCGTAACGAGTTGACACGTTACCGTCCAGCCCTGCATGCTGTAACGGTCACATCCGTTACAGACACGAGGGGCCCCCGATGAGAAGACCGGATGCGACGGCAACGGGATTCGTGCTCATCTGGAGCAGCGGGTACGTGGTGGGGTCGATCGCCTCGCGGATCGCCGCGCCGCTGGCGATCGTCACCTGGCGGCTCGGGATCGCCGGCCTGGTGCTGGCCGGTCTGGCCGCGATGGCGGGCGCCCGCTGGCCCCGCGGACGCGTGCTGGCCCGCACCGCGGCCGTCGGCGTGGTGATCTTCGGCATCCAGTTCGGCTTCATGTACCTGGCGCTGGGTCAGGGCATGCCGGCCGGCACCGCCGCCATGCTGATGTCCATCTGCCCGTTGGCGGTCGCCGTGCTGGCGGCCACCCTGCGGTTGGAGCGGCTCGGGCCATGGCAGTGGATCGGGGTCGCGCTCGGCGTCGCGGGGGTGGTGCTGGCGCTGGCGGACCGGGTCAGCGCGCCGCCGTCGATCGTGCCGGTGTTGTGGAGCGTGCTCGGCCTGGCGGGTTTCGCGGTCGGCACGTTGCTGCAGCGGCGACTGCCCGCGGACCTGGACTTCCGGGTGCTGGGCAGCGTCGAGTGCGGCGCGGCGGCGCTGGTCATGATCCCGTGGGCGCTGCTGCACGGGGGCCTGGCGGTTCCGGTGAACCCGACGTCGCTGTTCAGCGCCGGGTGGCTGACGCTGGTCTGCGCGGTGGGCGGCCCGCTGCTGCTGTTCTCGCTGATCCGCCGGCGCGGCGCCACCCGTGCCAGCAGCCTGCTGTTCCTGGTGCCGGCGGTCACCGCGCTGGTCTCCTGGCCGGCGCTGGGGCAGCCGTTCGGACCGGACACCATCGGGGGCCTGGTGCTGGCCGGTGCCGGTGTGTGGCTGCTGGGCCGGCGGATCGCGGGTCGGTCGCCGGCGACGGGCCCGGCGGTTCCGGCACGTGGTACTGCTCGCCCGGCCGGCCTGGAAGGTGGACGGGTGGCCGGGACGGCGCCGCCCGCCCCGAGCCGACCGTGACGCGCCCATGCCGACCGCGGCGCGGCCATGCCGACCGCGGCGCGCCCATCAGGTGGAGGTATCCGGCGGGGCCGCCGGGGCCGCTGACAGGATGGCGTCATGACCGGCCACGCTCCCGCTCCGCTGCTGCGCGTCACCGGCGTCGACGCGGTCGACGGCACCGACCTCGACCTGTGGATGTCCGGCCCCGACCTGGTGCACCGCGACGCGCCCGACGCCGTCGACGGGCCGGTCACCGAGATCAGCGGCTTCCTGCTGCCCGGCTTCGTGGACGCGCACTGCCACATCGGGTACTCCGCCGCCGGCCCCGTGACGCCGGCCGAGGCCGAACGGCAGGCGCGGCGCAACCTGGCGGCCGGGGTGCTGGTGATCCGGGACTGCGGCTCCCCGATCGACACGTCGAGCCTGGCCGGCCGCGCCGACCTGCCGGTGCTGATCCGGGCCGGCCGGCACATCGCCCGCCCCAAGCGGTACATCCGCGACCTGGCCGTCGACCTGGACGACCCCGCCGACCTGGTCGCCGAGGTGTGCCGGCAGGCGGCCAGGGGTAGCGGCTGGGTCAAGCTGGTGGGGGACTGGATCGATCGGTCCATCGGTGATCTGGCCCCGCTGTGGCCGGACGACGTGCTGGCCGAGGCCATCGCCGCGGCGCACCGGGCCGGCGCCAGGGTCACCGCCCACGTGTTCGGCGAGGATGCGCTGCCGGGGCTGCTGTCGGCCGGCATCGACTGCATCGAGCACGGCACCGGCCTGACCGAGGACACCATCGGGCAGATGGTCGCGAACGGCACCCACCTGGTGCCCACGATGATCAACATCGCCAACTTCCCGCAGTTCGCGGACGCCGCCACCCGCTATCCGGCCTACGCCAAGCACATGCGCGACCTGCACGAGCGCAGCGACCAGACCTTCGGCGCGGTGGTCGACGCCGGCATCGCCGTGCACGCCGGCACCGACGCCGGTGGGTTCGTCGAGCACGGCCGGATCGTCGACGAGGTGATCGCGCTGACCCGCACCGGCATGGACCCGCGGGCCGCGCTGCGGGCGGCCGGGCACGACGCGCGCGACTGGCTGGGCGAGACCGCCTACTCGCGTGCCGACGCGCTGGTGTTCGACCGGGATCCGGGCGAGGACCTGGAGGCGCTGCGCGCACCGCTGGCGATCATCCGGTCCGGCCGGGTGGTGGCCGGGAGCCTGCTCGCGCCGTAGTCGCTCCGCCGGGTGGTGGCCGGGAGCCTGCTCGGGCGGTAGCCGATCAGCCGCCGGCCGCCCTCAGGTACGCGTGCAGCCCCTTCTCGTCCGAGCGCACCAGCCCGACCGAGCGGTACAGCGCCCGCTGCGCCCGGTCGTCGTCGGTCAGCAGCACGAATTGCCGGACGTCCGGATAGCGCTGCAGCACCGCGTCCATCAACCGCCGCCCCACCCCGCGCCGCTGCCAGGCCGGGTCGACCAGCACGTCCTGCAGGTAGCAGACCACCGCCCCGTCGGAGATGGTCCGGGCCAGGCCCACCAGCGCCCCGGACCGGTCCCGGGCGCACAGCACCAGGTGCGAGCCGGCCACCGCCGCGACCAGCCGGTCCGGATCCCGGGTGTAGGCGGTCCAGCCGACCGCCTGGTACAGCGCAAGCAGTTCGGCGCGGGACGGCGGGTCGTCGGTCAGCACGATGTCGAGGGCCACGCGGGCAGGGTACGCACTCGTCCCGCTACCGGCCTGGGCCGGTAGCGTCGCCGACGTGCGCATCGTGTCCCTGCTGCCGTCCACCACGGAGATCGTGTTCGCCCTGGGCGCCGGCGACGACCTGGCCGCGGTGACCGTCGACTGCGACTACCCGCCGGCGGCCCGCTCACGGCGGATCGTCTCCGGCAGCGCCCTGCCGGCCGGGCTCACCCCGGCGCAGATCGACGCCGAGGTCCGGCGGCGACTGGCGGCGGGACAGGACCTCTACCACCTGGACTCCGGCGCGCTCGCGGACATCGACCCGGACCTGATCCTCACCCAGGACCTGTGCGAGGTGTGCGCGGTGAGCACCGCCGGCGTGGACGAGGCGCTGGCCCATCTGGGCTGCGACGGCCGGGTGCTGACCGTCGACCCCGGCACCCTGGAGGAGGTCATCGGGTCGGTGACGGTGATCGGCCACGCCGTCGGTCGCGAGAGCCGGGCCGCGACGCTGGTCGACTCGCTACGGGGCCGGTTGGCCGCCGTGGCGACCGCGGTCGCAGGACGGGGACGACCGCGGGTCGCCGTGCTGGAGTGGACCGACCCGCCGTTCGCCGCCGGGCACTGGGTTCCGGACATGGTGCAGGCCGCCGGCGGAGCCAGCGTCCTCGGAACGCCCGGCCGGCCGTCCGTCACCACCTCCTGGGACGAGGTCGACCGCGCAGCGGCGGAGGTGATCGTCGTCGCGCCCTGCGGCTATCACCTGGACGGTGCGGCCGCCCAGGCCCGCGCCGCCATCGACGACGGCAGGCTCCCGGGCGCGGCCCTGGTGTGGGCGGTGGACGCCGACGCCGCGTTCGTCCGGCCGGGGCCCCGGCTGGTGGACGGCGTCGAGGCGATGGCGGCGGCGCTGCACCCGGGGGCGCTGCCCGCGCGGCCCGACCTGGCGCGCCGCATCCGGTAGTGGCGAGGGGTGGGCGACGCCCGGATCGGGTCGTCGGAAGGTGCCGAGCGACGCCCGGATCCGGCGCCCTCGCCGACCGTCATCCGGCGGGCAGCAGGTCCGCGAAGCAGAACCCGTCCCGGCAGGTGACCTCGCCCACCGTCACCGCCACCGGCCGCGCGAACTCGGGACCGTCGGTGACGAACGTGTGGAACTCCCCGTTCTCCCCGCACGGGTCGGCCCGGTCCGGCAGCGCCGCCAGCAGGTCGGCGTCGAACGGTCGGCCCACCAGGTGCTGTGGGATCTGGGCGGTGTCAACGCACACCGTCACCGCCCGCACGCCGGCGTCCACCATCTCCCGCGCCAGGGCATCGGTCGGCCTGCCCCACAGCGGGAACAGCGGCGCCATGCCGCTGCCGGCGAGCTGCGACTCCCGGTACGCGCGGATCTCGGACAGGAACAGGTCGCCGAACGCCATTGCCTGCACCCCCTGCGAGGATGCCTGCGCGATCGCGGCGCCCATCCGCTCGGCGTAGTCCTCGTTGGTGCACGGCCACGGGACCTCGACCACGTGCAGCGGCAGCCCCACCGCGTCGGCCTGGGCCTGCAGCAACTCCCGGCGCACCCCGTGCATGGTCACCCGGTCGGCGCCGGTGGTCACCGTGGTGAGCAGGCCGGTGACGTCGACCGTGCCCGAGGCGCGCAGCTCCCGGAGCGCCCAGGCGGAGTCCTTGCCCGAGGACCAGGACAGCCACGCGGCCGGACGATCGGTGATCATGGACTGGCACGGTAGTCGCTGCCGCCGCACCGGCGCGGCGCCGGTGCCGGGCCGCGGCGTGCCGCTCGTCGCCTCGCCCGTCCGGACCACCCCGGTCGATCTGGCAGAATGTTCTGCGTCACGGTCGTCCCCGGCCCCTCTCTCCGGGTGCGGCCGCCATTGGTGTGTCGACGACCGCTACCCCACGCGGTGATCGGCGCCCGCCGCCCGACGGGGCCAACCCGTCACACATTCGCAAGGAGTACACCGCACACCGTGGCTGTCAAGATCAAGCTCGCACGCCTGGGAAAGATCCGGGAGCCGTTCTACCGCGTCGTCGTCGCCGATGCCCGCACCCGTCGCGGCGGGCGGGCCATCGAACTGGTCGGCAAGTACCAGCCCAAGGCCGAGCCCAGCCTCATCGAGATCGACTCCGACCGGGTGCAGTACTGGCTGGGGGTCGGCGCGCAGCCGACCGAGTCGGTGCTGGCCCTGCTGAAGGTCACCGGCGACTGGCAGAAGTTCAAGGGCCTGCCGGGCGCCGAGGGCACCCTGCGACCGCAGCCGGAGAAGGTCGACAAGCGGGCCCGCTACGAGGCCGCGCTCGCCGCCATCGGCGGTGACGACGGTCCCGCGGCAACCACTCCCAAGAGGAAGCCCGCGAAGAAGGACGCCGCCGAGGACGCACCGGCCGAGCAGGCCGAGGCGTCCGCCGAGCCCGCCGCCGAGGCGCCGGCCGACCAGGCCTGACCGCGATGGGCACCCTGGAAGAGGCGCTGGACCACCTGGTCCGCGGCATCGTCGAGCACGACGAGGACGTTCGCGTCGAGATGATCACCAACCGGCGCGGCCGCATGCTGCAGGTGCACGTGCACCCCGACGACCTGGGCAAGGTCATCGGGCGGGGCGGCCGGACCGCCACCGCGCTGCGCACCGTGATGACCGCGGTCGGCGGCCGCGGCCTGCGGGTGGACGTGGTCGACACCGACCGTCGATGAGACGTGGGCACCGATGAGCGCTTGCGCGAAGAGACGTGGGCACCGATGAGCGCTTGCGCGAAGAGACGTAGGCACCGATGAGCGCTTGCGCGAAGAGACGTGGGCACCACTAGCGGCCAGTCCGGTCCGATGCAGCTGGTGGTGGGGCGGATCGGGCGCCCGCACGGGGTCCGGGGCGACGTCACCGTCGAGGTGCGCACCGACGATCCGGACGCCCGGTTCGCTCCCGGCTCGGTGCTGGACACCGACCCGGCCGAGCGCGGCCCGCTAACGGTCACCTCCACCGGACGGTCCGGTCAGATCACCCTGCTGCACTTCGACGGAGTGGACGACCGGAACGCCGCCGAGGCCCTGCGAGGCACCCTGCTGCAGGTCGACGCGGACGAGCTTCCCGAACTCGGTGACGAGGACGAGTTCTACGACCACCAGCTCATCGGGCTGCGCGTGCTGGACGCCTCCGGTGCCGAACTCGGGACGGTGACGGGCGTGCTGCACCCGCCGGCGTCCCCGGTGCTGGAGGTGGCGCGGCCGGGCGGCGAGCAGGAACTGGTGCCGTTCGTCTCGGCCATCGTCCCGGAGGTGGACCTGCAGCGCGGCGTGGCCGTGGTGGACCCGCCGGACGGCATGTTCGCCTGACACGCGCGGTTCTGGAAGGACGAGCGGCATGCGCATCGACGTCGTCACGATCTTTCCCGGCTACCTGGCGCCGCTGCACGAATCGCTGATCGGCAAGGCCATCGGTGACGGGATCATCGACCTGGCCGTGCACGACCTGCGCGACTGGACCACCGACCCGCACCACAGCGTCGACGACACCCCCTACGGTGGCGGTCCCGGCATGGTGATGCGCCCGGACATCTGGGGCCGGGCGCTGGACGAGGTCCTCGACCCCGGAGCGACCCTGGTGCTGCCCACACCGTCCGGGGACCCGTTCACCCAGCGAGTCGCCGCCGAGATGAGCACCGAGCAGCACCTGGTGTTCGCCTGCGGGCGGTACGAGGGCATCGACGCCAGGGTGGCCGAGGATGCGGCCCGCGGCGCGCGGGTCCGCGAGCTGTCCATCGGCGACTACGTGCTGGCCGGGGGAGAGGCCGCCGTGCTGGTGATGGTCGAGGCCATCGGCCGGCTGCTGCCCGGCGTGTTGGGCAACGCCGAGTCCGCGGGCGATGACTCGTTCTCCGGCGGGCCGGATGCCACCGGACCCATGTTGCTGGAGGGTCCGGTCTACACCCGCCCGGCGCGCTACCGAAATCTCGAGGTGCCCCCGGTGCTGCTGTCGGGCAACCACGCGACGATCGCCCGCTGGCGCAGGGACGAGGCGCTGCGCCGCACCGCCGCGCGTCGCCCGGAATTGCTGACCGCGCTGACCGCGGACGATTGTGATGCCGCCGACCTGGACGTGTTGCTGGACATCGGCGCGACACCCCCCGAGGGTCTGGTCGAGCGCATCGCCGCGGAGCGTGCCGCCCGTGAGGCCAAACGCCGCCGGCACCGCCGCCGCTGAGCGGGTCGTCGAACCGCCGCTGAGCGTCGTCAAGCCCGTCGCTGATCGCGTCGTCAAGCTCGCCGCTGAGCGCATCGTCGAGATCGCCGCTGAGCGCATTGTCGAGATCGCCGCGAGGGGCTTCCGTCGACCGCTCGCCGCCCCAGGGAAATAGATGCAAAGAAATCCTTGCAACCAGCTACTTGCAAAGATATGTTTGCGTCATGTCGAAGGACGCTGAATCCGTGGGGACCGACCAGCCCACGACCGAACGCCTCGTCGTCGGGCCGGCCGCCCTCAAGGGCTTGGCGCACCCGCTGCGGTTGCGGCTGCTGACCGAGCTGAACGATCGGGGCCGGGCGACGGCCACGCAACTGGCCGAGGCGCTCGGCGAGTCCAGCGGCGCCACCAGCTACCACCTGCGCCAACTGCAC
>JBIQML010000164.1:0-8599 GCA_044463405.1 Nakamurella lactea
GTTCGCAGCAGTCGGCATCGGGAAGCGCATCAAGCGCCGCGCAATCCGCCGGCGATACGAGCACGCCGACGCCATCGGAGACCGGCGCCGCCCCGGCGACCGGGGGGGTCCTGAGGGTGGCTGCGCCGGCGGAACCGACGAGCCTGGACCCGGGCAATATTCAAACGACCGCCGCCCGCAACATCTTCATCAATACTCACAACTCCCTGCTGGCATACAACCTGGATACCTACGCGCTGGAACCGGAACTCGCGACGTCCTGGAATTATTCGGACGACGGCCTAACTCTGACGCTCAAGTTGCGCGAAGACGTTGATTTTCACAATGGCCAGCACATGACGGCCAAGGATGCTGCGTGGAGCATCAAGCAAAACGCCTCACCGGACAACAGCTTCACGGGCGACGGCCTGACCAATGTGAAAGATGTCAAGGCGACTGACGACTACACCGTCGAGATTCAGCTCAAACAACCGGACTACACGGTCCCGTCTGTGCTGCCCGACGTCTATGTCCGTCCGGACGGGTGGAAGTTCGATCCGAAGGATCCGGATGCCGTCAAGGGCACCGGGACCGGTGCCTTCATCTTCGAGAAGTGGGTGCCGAACAACGAGATCGTCCTGATGCGAAATCCGGACTATTGGCGTCAGGGCTATCCCAAGGTCGATGAGATTGATTTGGTTCACGTCGCGGACTCCGATACCGCCGTCTTGCAGCTCAAGAGTGGGCAACTGGACATCCTTCCCTACCCGCCTTTCACTCAGGTGAAGACGCTCCAGGAGACCGCTGGTGTGCACCTGGTGCAGCCACCGACCGGCCGTGCCGGCCTGTACGACCTGCGGATCAACTTCAAGCACAAGCCGTGGGGAGACATGCGGGTGCGGCAGGCCCTTGCCTACGCGTTGGACCGGGACGCGATCAAGCAGGCGTTGCTGGGTCTCTACGACCCGGTGTCCAATCCAATCCCACCTGGCAGCAAGTACTTCAACAAGGACGCTACGCAGTACTCGGTGAACATCGAGAAGGCGAAGTCGCTTCTCGCCGACGCCGGATATCCGGACGGAGTAGATGGCGGCACCCTGATGACCCACTTCCAGTTGGGTACCGACTTCCAGGTCCTGGCACAGCTGATCCAGGCCCAGGCCGCGAAGGTCGGGATTCGGCTCAAGGTGCAGAGTTACGACGTCCCCACGTTCGTGGACCGGCTTCTGGCCGGCAACTTCGACATCGGGTTGAGCCAGACGCTGGCGCGTCAAACCGCCTTCGATCTGATGTACCACGACGTCGGGGGTAACCGCGCATCCTACGGCGGATACGCCGACACGCTGAAGGACTACAACGCGCTGATCGACAGCCTCCGGCAGATGGATCCCAACTCGGATGAGTTCATGGATACGATCAAGGAGTCACAGGTCGAGGCCATGAAGTTCGTTCCGGTGATCATTGTGGGCACCAGGCCGCAGCCGGTGGCGGTCTCGGACAAGGTCAAGGGGTTCAAGGCGCACGCCACTGGATACGTGCTCCTGGAGGACGTCAGCATCGGATGAGCCGGCCACCGCTCGGGGTGACCCCGTTGGGGGGAGCCCCGGGCGGGCCCGGCACATCGAACCGCACCGACTTCGCATACTTGCCACGATCTCTCGGGAGGAGGTGGACTGCTCGTGCTGGCATTCGTGCTGCGCCGCCTGATGTCCATGGTCATCGTCATGTGGTTGGTGGCCACGGTCGTCTTCGTGATCTTCCGCCTCATCCCGGGTGATCCGGCCGCGTTGCTGGTCGGCTCCAACGGGACCGCCGAGCAATTGGCGACGATGCGACACGCCATGGGCCTGGATCGCCCGTTGGTGATTCAGTACGTCACCTGGCTCGGCGGAATCCTGCGAGGGGACTTCGGCACCGCCTACGTTCAGGGATCCAAGCCCGTCCTCGGCCTCATCGCGGGGCCGCTGCTGCACACCACCGAGCTGGCCGTGGCATCCATGGTGCTCGCATTGATCATCGCCGTCCCGCTCGGCGTGCTGGCGGCGGTCCGAGCGGGTTCCTGGCTCGACCAGCTGGTCCGCGGGTTGGCCGTCACCGGATTCAGCCTGCCGTCTTTCGTGTTCGCCTTGTTGTTGCTGTACATCTTCGCCAGCAAGCTGGGATGGTTCCCGGTGGGCGGCTACGTGGCCCCCACCGACAACCTAGGTGGACACCTATCGACGCTGGTGCTGCCCACCGTCACGGTTGGTCTGACCATGGCGGGCATCCTCGTGCGGTTCGTGTACTCGAGCATGCTGGAGGTTCTGCGCGCCGACTACGTGCGGACCGCCCGATCCAAGGGCGTCTCGGAATTGGCGGTGACCTTCCGGCATGCGTTGCGCAATGCCAGCCTGCCGCTGGTTACGGTCACCGGACTGCAGTTCGGGTTGTTGGTCGGCGGCATGGTCCTGGTGGAGACCGTCTTCGCGTGGCCGGGAATCGGGCAGCTGATGGTGTCGGCCATCCTGTCCCGGGCCTACAACGTGGTGCAGGCCGCGGTGCTGGCCTCTGCGGCGGTGTTCGTGATCGTCAACGCTCTGGTCGATATCGCCTATGCGGCACTTGACCCGCGGGTGTCCTTCTCATGAGCAGCATCGTTGCCCCCACGGTCACTGAACAACGGGACGACTCGGTGGGCAGGTGGCGGCGTACGGCGGCGATCTTCCGCATGCCGTCGGCCGCGATCGGGATCGGGATCTTCGTAGTGTTCCTGCTGTCCGGGATTTTCGGCGGATGGATCTCCCCGTACGGTCCAGCAGAGATCGTCGCGGCGCCCCTGCAGTCCCCCTCGGGTGCGCATTGGCTGGGTACCGACGAGATCGGTCGAGACATCCTGACCCGCATGATGTCCGGCGCGGGAGTGTCGATCGAGGTCGGGGCACTCGCCGCACTCATTGCGATGGTGATCGGAGTGCCCTGGGGATTGATCAGCGGATACTACGGTGGCACTGTCGACCGGGTTTCCATGCGTATCACCGACGGCATGCTGGCGTTTCCCGGAATCGTGCTCGCCATGGCGACGGTGGCAGTGATCGGCCCGTCCGTGCTGAACATCGTCCTGGCGGTCGGGATCCTGCAGATCCCGGGCTTTTCCAGGCTGGTGCGGGCAGAGACGCTCACCCTGAAGTCCCGCGACTTCATCAGCGCGGCCATTGCTGCGGGCGCGACCGATCGCTACCTGCTGCGTCGCAGCGTCCTTCCCAATGCCCTGCCGACCATCATCGTTCAATTCACCCTCTCGTTCGCGCTGGCCGTGCTGACCGAAGCCGGACTGAGCTTCCTAGGGCTGGGGATCCAGCCTCCGCAGGCGTCCTGGGGCGGCATGCTGGCGACCGCAAAGAACTTCATGGACCAGCAGTTCCTCTACGTCGTGGTGTCGGCATCCGCGATTTTCCTGCTGGTCCTCTCGCTGAGCATGATCGGCGACGGACTTCGGGATGCCTCCGACCCAGACAGGCCGGCCCGCCGATGACCGGGCACCCGTCGTCCACCGTATGGACCTCCGGCCGCGAGCCCCCCGGCGTGAGCCGATCAGCTTCCCGTCAGCAACAACAGTGAGGAAACATGTGATGACCGACATCGAGATCACGGACGTCGAGGGCTTCTACCTTCGGATGCCAGACATCCGGGAGCGCACCGACAGTTCCCAGGACGCACTGGTGGTGAAGGTGACCACCAACGACGGCACAGTCGGCTATGGCGAGGTGGACGGCAGCCCGCTGGTGGCCAAGGCCGTCATCGAGACACCCTCCTCGCACACCCGGGCGCGGGGGCTCAAGGAACTGCTGGTGGGTCAGAATCCGCTGGAGATCTCGCGCCTGTGGGAACGGATGCGTCAGGGGACGCTGTACTACGGGCGCAGCGGCGCGGTGATCCAGGCGATGGCGGGCGTGGACCTCGCCCTGTGGGACATCAAGGGAAAGGTGCTGGAGCAGCCGGTCTACCGGCTGCTGGGGGGCGGCTACGCCGACCGCATGCGGGCCTACGCCAGCCTCATGTTCGACTTCTCGGTGGACGGAACCGCCCGGCGTGCCGGCGAGGCGGTCGAAGCAGGATTCTCTGCGGTCAAGTTCGGCTGGGAACCCTTCGGTGCTGATCCGGACATGGACGTGAAGCTCGTTGCGGGGATCCGTGCCGCCGTCGGAGATGACGTCGAGGTGATGATTGACGCCGGTCTCGCCTGGGACGCCAAGACGGCGATCGGCCGCTGCCATCTGCTCGAGCCGTACGCGCCGTTCTGGTTGGAGGAGCCACTCCCACCGGAGGACCTGCGCGGGTACCGCCGATTGAGCGAGGCAGTGGACATGAGAATCGCGGCCGGCGAGGAGGAGTGCCACGCCGAGGGTTTCCGAATGCTGATGGACGAAGGGCGCATCGACGTCGTGCAGATCGACGTCACCCGGGTCGGCCTCACCGAGGCGCTTCGGATCGCGCACATGGCACACGACCGCGGTCTTCCGGTCGCCAACCACAACTTCACCACCGACATCAACACCGCCGCGTCGCTGCACCTTCTGGCGTCTGTGCCGAATGCTCTGATCCTGGAATACTGCGTGGAGGAGGGTGATCTGCGAAAGTCGTTGGTGCGCAATCCGGTCCGGGTCGAGGACGGATTCGCCTACCTACCGCAGGATCCTGGTCTCGGGGTCCAGATCAGCGAGGAGACCATCGAGCGTTACCTGGTCCGGAACTGACACCGCGGAAAAGGAGATTGTTGCCATGCTGAGCCTCGCCATCCGAAACGGTCAACTCGTCGACGGGTCCGGATCTCCACCGGTTCGTGCGGACGTGGGTATCAGCGACGACCGGATCGTCGCCATCGGTCGCGTCGAGCGGGCCGAGGTGGAGATCGACGCGACCGGTCGCATGATCAGCCCCGGATTCGTGGACCCGCACAGTCATAGCGACTGGACGATCCACGCCAATCGGGACGCGCAGAGCACCATCCGGCAGGGCGTGACGACGGAGATCGTGGGAAACTGCGGCATCACCAACGCCCCGGTCTCTGCGGGTTCGAAGCATGCGGTGACGGCCAGATTGCGCGATTACGGCTATCAGGGCGAGGTCGCGTGGTCCTCCTTCGGCGAGTATCTCGACGATGTGGAAAGCGGTGGGACATCGCAGAACCTAGCCTTCTTCGTGGGTCACAGCACATTGCGTGAGGCGGCTGGAGTCACCGGCGACAAGGCTCCCGACGAAGCCGCGTCATCCGCCATGGATCGGTACGTCGCCGAGGCGATGGAGGCCGGGGTGCTGGGAATGTCCAGTGGCCTGGAGTACAGCTACGGTGCGCTCGCTCCGACCGAGGAGGTCCAACGGTTGGCCGCGATCGTCGGGGGTATGGGTGGCATGTATGCCAGTCATGTGCGGAACCGCGATTCGGCCATCCTGGCGTCGATCGAGGAGTTTCTGTCCATCGCCCGGGTCGGCAACACTCCTGGCCAAATCTCTCACTTGAACGTCCGGCACGACACGAACGCGCCGGAGCGCGGTTGGGAGCGCGCCGTGGAGTTGATGGAACGCGCCAGGAGCAAGGGTATGGATGTCCAGGCCGACACGACACCGTTCCTGGATGGTCCGGGTCTGATGACCGGCATCCTTCCTGCGTGGTTCCTGGTCGACGGGCCGGAGCAAGGGGCCAAGGCGCTGCGGGACCCGCTCGTTCGCAATCGTCTTCGCAAGGATTGCGATAGGTACTGGCGATTCATCCACAAGGGCCAATGGGACCGGGTTCGTCTCCAGAACAGCCATCAGTTCCCGGAATTCATCGGGAAAACGTTCGCTGAGGTCGCCCGCACCCGACAGCAGGACCCATGGGATTGCTACTTCGACATCTTGCAAGCGGCGGGCCCGTCCATGGGGAACTTGATCATGTTGGGCCGGCTGTTCACCGAGGAACATTCCGCGGAGATGGTGTCCCATCCGCTTTTCTCACTCGGAGTGGACACCTGGTCGGCGGCCGCGCACGAACCGCTGCGTTCGGCGGTGCCGAGCATGCAGCCGTATGCCGGCCACATTCACTACCTGACCCACCACGTGCGGGAACGGCATACCCTGAGCCTGCAGGAGGCTGTGCACAAGATGTCCGGCAAGCCGGCCGCAAGGTTCGGGCTGACAGGTCGGGGGCTGGTTCGCCAGGGCTATCACGCCGACCTGGTGGTCTTCGACTTCGACGGCCTCGGCAGTGCTGCGACCTACGACAATCCGGCGGTGTACCCGCGAGGAATCGACCTCGTCGTGGTCAACGGCACCATCGTGGTGAACGGAGACGGGCACACCGGGGAGCGGCCTGGTCGTGTCTTGCGGCGGCGATGACGGCGATGGCGGCGATGGCGGATCGAGATCGTGGAGCGGCGGCGCAGGCCGGGCCGCGGACGAATCCGTCCGGCACCGAGCCGATTCTGTCGGTCCGCGACCTGGTGGTGGAGTTCGGCTCCGGACCGGCCGCCCTGCGCGCCGTCGACGGAGTCAGCTTCGATCTGTACCCGGGGGAGACGCTGGGTATCGTGGGCGAGTCCGGCTCCGGCAAGAGTGTCACCGTGATGTCGATGCTCGGGCTGTTGGCCAGGCCGGCTGGGCGAGTGCAGTCCGGTTCGGTGATCTTTGACGGCGAGGATCTGCTCAGGATGCCTCGGCGCCGCCTCCGGCGAGTCCGTGGCGGCGAGATCGGCATGGTGTTCCAGGATCCAATGACCTCGCTCAACCCTGTCATGCGGGTCGGGCAGCAGATCACCGAGACCCTTCGGGAGCACCAGCCTTCGATGCGCGCCGACCAGGCCAGGTCTCGCGCGATCGAGTTGTTGTCCACGGTCGGGGTACCGAACCCGGAGGTGCGGATACAGCAATACCCCCACGAGTACTCCGGTGGCATGCGGCAGCGGGCGCTCATTGCGCTTGCCATGGCAAACACCCCCCGCGTGTTGATCGCGGACGAGCCGACGACGGCGCTGGACGTGACCATCCAGGCCCAGGTGCTCGACGCGCTAGAACTCGCCCAACGGGAGACCGGTGCCGCGCGAATCATCATTACGCACGACCTCGGGGTCATCGCCGAGATCGCCGACCGCGTCGTCGTGATGTACGCCGGCAGGGCGGTGGAATCCGGCGACGTGCAGACCATCTTCTCCGCACCTCGTCACCCGTATACGCTCGGCCTGCTCACCAGCCTGCCCCGACTGCAGTCCGATGCCGATCGTCTCACCCCGATCCCGGGCCAACCCCCGAGCCCACGATCGCTACCGGGAGGTTGCGCGTTCCATCCGCGGTGTGCCCTGACGGCGGGTCGGGAGCGCTGCACGACCGACCGTCCCGAGCTGGAGCCATCGGACTCCGGCACGCTGTCCGCGTGCCACTTCTCCTCGGAGATGGGCGGCGCGGTGCTGGAGGCCTCCACGAAGTTCGGTATCAATACGCTGGGAGCGGGGACATGACCGACCCGGACCATCAGATCGCGCCCGCAGCGCCCGGCCCGGAGGACGCCGTACTGCGCGTGCAGGATCTGGTCAAACACTTTCCGATCCGGCGCGGTCTGTTCCAGTCGTCGGACGCTGCGGTGCGCGCCGTGGACGGCGTCAGCTTCTCCGTGAGCGCCGGACAGACCCTCGGCCTGGTGGGCGAGTCCGGTTGTGGGAAGTCCACCGTCGCCCGGACGGTGGCCCGCCTGACGGAACCGACGTCGGGTCATATCTACTTCAAGGGCGTCGACATCGCCGGATTCACCCGCAAACAGATGCGTACGGCCCGACGCGACCTGCAGATCATGTTCCAAGACCCGTACTCGTCGCTGAACCCGAGGCTCACCGTCGAGGAGACCGTCGCCGAGCCGTTGCGGATAGCCGGGGATTACGGATCCGGCGGCCGGGCACGAGTGGCCGAGTTGCTCTCGTTGGTGGGGTTCGACGTCTCCCGGCGAGGTCGGTATCCGCAGGAGTTCTCCGGTGGCCAACGACAACGGGTGGGGTTCGCGCGGGCGTTGGTGCTCCAGCCCGAGGTTCTGATCCTGGACGAGCCCGTGTCCGCTCTGGACGTATCGATCCAGGCGCAGGTGGTCAACCTGCTCAGTGACCTGCAGTCCACGCTGGGCGTCGCGTACGTCTTCGTGGCGCACAACCTGGCCGTCGTCCGCCATCTGTCGCACCGGGTCGCCGTGATGTATCTGGGCAAGATCGTCGAGATCGGCGACCGTGACGAGGTCTACGAACGGCCGGCACATCCGTATACCCAGGGTCTGCTCTCGTCGATTCCCATCACCGACCCTTCGCTGCGCGGCATCAGGGAACGGGTGACCATCAAGGGCGACATACCCAACCCCGCCGACCCGCCGTCCGGCTGCCGGTTCCGCACGCGATGCTTCAAGGCACAGCAGCGCTGCGCTGAGCAGGAGCCGCCGTTGGTGCCGATCGGGGCCGGCGGCCGTTTGACCGCCTGCTTCTACCCGGAGATCGTGCCGACCACGGACGCGGGGACCGCGACGCAGTCGCCGAGCACCGTCCCGGTGGCGGGAGTCACCTAGGTCGATCACCGCGGAGCAGACAAGGTCACCAACCCCAGACGGAGGAAGAGCGCGTGTCGAATTACAGCC
>JBIQML010000165.1:0-8573 GCA_044463405.1 Nakamurella lactea
ACCGACGCGGGGTGGAGCAGCTCGGTAGCTCGCTGGGCTCATAACCCAGAGGTCGCAGGTTCAAATCCTGCCCCCGCTACGAATCAGGCCCGGGAAATGGCTCTCCTGACTGACCTGTGGGTCATTTCCGGCCGGGCAGGGCTGGGCGGTGGCCACCGAGGGTGAGCATCGCCAGCGCGATCAGGGATTCGCCGGAGTGGAATCCGTAGGCGATGCGGGTGAGCAGCCGGATCTTGGTGTTGGTCGACTCGACGAGCCCGTTGGACAGCTGGTGCTCGATCGCCGCCAGGATCCGGCGGCGATGTTTGACGATGCTGCGCTGCAGCTTCACGAACGCCGGGATCCGGCACCGACGAGCCCAGATGGTCCACCGGTCCAGTGCCTCGGCGGCAGCCTCGTGTGGCATCTGGAAGACCACCCGCAGGCCTTCCTTGAGCAGGTACGCCCGGTAGAGCCGCGGGTCGGCCTGCGCGATCCAGGACAGCTTGATCTGCTGGTTGGTGGTGAGGTCTTCGGGGTTCTTCCACAACGAGTACCGTGCCCCCTTCAGGGCCTTGGCCTTCTCGCTGGACGGCCGTGACGCAGCGTCGGCCCGGGGCCGTCCGCGACCGCGTTTCGGCTCGGCCCTGGCCTGTTTGCGGGCATCGTTCCACGCCTCGCGGCGGACCTCGTCCAGCGCGTCGGTGGCCCACTTCACGACGTGGAACGGATCTGCTACCCGCACCGCGTTCGGGCACCGGTCGGCGACGATGGTGTCGATGAAATCGGCCCCATCAGCCGAAACGTGGGTGATCAGCCGGCAACGCTGCTCGCCGAGCAGGTCGAAGAACTCGCCGACGGTGGCGCTGCTACGGCCCGGCGCCGCCCACACCAGCCGACGCCGGTCGTGATCAACCACCACCATCAAGTACTTGTGGCCCTTCTTGTAGGAGATCTCATCGATCCCGATCCGCCTCAGCCCGGCGAACCGGTCTTGGCAGGAGTCGATGTCGGTCCATACACGAGCGATGATCGAACCGACAGTGCGCCAAGCGATCCGCATCAACGCCGTCACCGTGGACTTCGAAGCCTGGGTCGCCAACCACGCCACCTGATCATCGAAGGCGCACGTGTGGCCCGCGTCGTGACGAGCCCACGGCACCGCCGCGACGACCACCCCGTGCTCGCGGCAGGCCACCCTGGGGGCGTCCGCCTCCACCACGGCCCGCACGGTACCCAGATCCAGCGTCCGCCACCGCCGCCGACCGGCACCCAAGTCGTAGCCCGGACAGCGCCGCCGACAGATCCCGCACCGACCGCGCTGCCGCCCGACCGGCCGCACCGAGGCCACCAGCACCTGCGCGTCCTCGTCGAACTCGACCCGCTCGATCACGGCCTTCTCGACTCCGAGCAGACCCCGCCATAAGCTGACATCACGCACGCCGTTCCCCTGATCACTGGTTCCTGTTCCTTGACAGTCCAGAAACCTATGCAGGGAACGGCGTGCGCCCGCTACGACGCGCTCAAACCACCCACAGATGGGTCAGGAGAGCCCGGGAAATCAAGGTTTCCCGGGCCTGAGTTTCATCGGGTCGGGATGCCTCCACAACCCTCCTTTGCGGAGGCATGGTCTCGACGCCCCAGCCGCCCTTCGCGCGTGCTTGTGCTCGGCGAGAGTGGGCGATGACGAACCCACCTTTCAGTCCCAGCATTCCCGATGCCTCGCCCACCCCGTACGCGCTGACTGCCTGCGACGCCGAGCGGATCGCCACCGCGGTCGACGCTGGCCTCGCGCCCTCCACCCGCCCAGGCGTACGCGAGCGCCTGGCGCCTGTGGGAGAGGTGGTGCCATACGAGGGGGATCGCGGCGCCAGCCACGTCACGACGGCCGCCGTGAACGCGTTAACGAGTCAGGTCGCCTGCCTCAACCCGTAGGAGGGGAACCAGGGCCGTCGCGGGGGCGGTGGCCGGTGACGTGACGGGAAAGTCAGCCGCCAGGGACTCGAGTCGAGCCGGGCTGGCCTGCTCGCCGATGCCACCGTCAGCGCCCTCACCATCGCCCTCGACCGCTGGGTCACCACCGACACGGACGTCTCGCCGGACGCTGGCCCTGAACCTGCTCGCCGGACTCGGCGCCGACCTCGACGACATCGAAGCGCGGTAGCCGTGGTGCGGTGCTGCCTGCGCCGTGCCGTGCCTGTGCGGCGCCGGAGTCACGCAGCGTTGCGCCGGTCACCAGGGGACGGTGTCGCCCTGATAGTCGAGGTACTGCAGGCCCGGCCGGCCGCGTTGGGCATCGATGGTCGCGACCAGGGTGGGGACGCTCTCGCTGATGTCGAGTCGTGCGTTCGGGCCGCCCATCTCGGTCCTGACCCAGCCGGGCGCCATGAGCAGGAACGTACGGTCCTCGTCGCGGTGGCGTGCGGCGTAGCTGCGCATGAGCTGGTTGAGCGCCGCCTTGCTGGCTCGATATATCTCCCAGCCGCCGCCATGGTTGTTCGCCACGCTGCCCTGCCCCGACGACATGATCGCGATGGTGCCGTCCGCGACGGTGAGATGGCCCAGGGTTTCGACGATCCGCAGCGGGCTGAGGGCGTTGGTGACCATCACCCGGGTGAACTCGTCGGTGGTGATGTTCTCGGTGGTCTCTTCGATGCGATGGGTCACGCCGGCGGTGACGAACAGCAGGTCGAACGTTCGGACCCGCAGCCGGTCGTGCAGCGCTCGTACCTGCTCAGGCCTATCGATGTCCACATGCTCGATCTCCAGTCGGTCACCGGCAGCGTCGCGCACACCGTGCAGCGGCGTGCGGGCGCTGCCCCGGACGGTCGCCACGACGTGCGAGCCGCGGTCGAGATACTCCGCCGCGATCGCGCGGCCGAGTCCGCGGGACCCACCGATCAGCAGAACGTTCGGGTGTGCCGGAGAGGAGTTCACAGGGTGCAGGATAGGGACCGGCGCCACGATCAGCCGCGGCTGGTGTCCCGGCCGGGGATGACCTCAGGTTGCCTCGGCCCGGATACCTGG
Source organism: Nakamurella lactea (assembly GCA_044463405.1). Lineage (GTDB taxonomy): Bacteria > Actinomycetota > Actinomycetes > Mycobacteriales > Nakamurellaceae > Nakamurella > Nakamurella lactea_B. The sequence goes on from JBIQML010000165.1 coordinate 3,007, forward strand.
GACTCGGCGGGGACGGCGAGGGCGGCCAGCAGGGCCATCTTCTCGGCGCTGGCCGTGCCGGGCTGGGTGTGGTAGTGGACCAGGGTCTGCCAGCAACGAGATCATTCGCGAGGCGCTGCACCCCTATCCGGCGGGCCTGCACATCGTGACCAAGGTCGGCTCGCTGCGTGACAACCAGGGTGGCTGGACCAAGGCCCGACGGCCTGATCCGCCACCTCGGGCTGAGCACGGTCACCGCGGAGCAGATCGCCGAAGCCGAGCAGATCGCTCCGGTCGTCACCGTGCAGAACTTCTACAACATCGCCAACCGGGCCGACGACGCGCTGATCGACTCGCTGGCCGAGCGCGGCATCGCCTACGTGCCGTACTTCCCGCCCGGCGGCTTCACGCCACTGCAATCCGACACGCTGAACAGTGTCGCGAGCAGGCCGCATGCCGCCCCGATGGCCGTCGCGCTGGCCTGGCTGCTGCAGCGCTCGCCGAACATCCTGCTCATCCCCGGCACCTCATCCATCACCCACCTGCGCGAGAACGTCGCCGGGCCGCGCTGGCGCTGCCCGAGGACGCTCTGGCCGAGTGGGATGGCATCGCTCGGTGACCGCCGGACGCCGGTCGCGCGAGCGGACCGTCGACCGGCCAGCTAGGGGATGAGCGCGAGCTTGCCGCCGGGATGGCCGCCCTGCAGCCGCCTGGCGGCCTCGGGGGCGCGCGCCAGCGGGTAGCTGCCCGCCATCGGCACCTCGAGTCGACCCTCGGAGGCCAGCCGGATCAGGTCGGCGCGGACGCCATCGCGGTAGGCCTGGCTGGACGGCATGACGCCGGCGATCGCCCGGAATCCCTCCGCGGCGGCGCGCTGCCTCGCCGCGATCGTGACGACCCGATCCCGGTCGGCCACCAGCGCCAGCGAGACGTCGACCGCCTCGTCCGTTCCGACACAGTCCAGGGCGGCCGCGATGCCCTGCGGGGCGGCAACGCGCACGCGCCGTTCCAGACCGTCGCCGTAGCCGACCGGGGTGCCGCCGAAGCGACTGACCTCGTCGAATCGTTGGCTGCTGGCGGTTCCGATCACCCGCGCTCCTAGCAACGCGGCCTGTTGCAGCACCGAGACGCCCACCGCCCCCGAGGCGCCGTGCACCACGATGGTCTCGCCCTCGGTGACGCCGGCGACGTGCAGCATCTCCGACGCCGTCGTTCCGGCCAGCAGCAGGTTGGCCGCCTGATCGAAGGGCACGGACGCAGGTTTCGCCAGAACGTCCTTGGCGGGAATGGTCACCTCGGTGGCCCAACCTCCGAAGATCCGGAACGCAAGGATCTCGTCTCCGACGGCGCCGCCGCCCGAGGCGATCTCCGTGCCCGGGCCGACCGCGGTGATGACCCCGGCGACCTCGTAGCCGATGGGTTTCGGATAGTCGGCCGGATCGCCACCGGCGACGTGCTTGTAGTCGGCCGGGTTCATGCCCGCGGCGGCCACCCGCACCGTCACCTCACCCCGCCGTGGTGGCGGAACGTCGTAGTCCACCAACTCGAAGACGTCGATATCGCCGGGACGGGTCGCAATCCAGTGTTGGGCCATGTCCATCCGAACCGGGTCCACCACGGTGCTATTCCGACCGTCGGCGTCCCGTCGGCCATCCTCCGGCGGCGCGCGGTTCGCCGGACGGGCGGGGGGCGCACCGGTCAGCGCGTGAGCTGGGGTTCGTATCGGCGGACCGGGAAGTGCCGCGCGATCAGCGCGCGCAGCGCCTCCAGGTCCCCGGTGATCCAGTTCAGGGCTCGTGCCTGAACGACGACGTTGCCGATCGCCGTCGCCTCCACCGGACCGGCCAGCACCGGCAGGGCGGTCGCGTCGGCGGTGAGTTGGCACAGCAGGGCGTTCTGGCTGCCGCCGCCGACGATGTGCACGGCGCGGATGTCACGGCCCGACACCTCGCCGGCCGCCCGAACGGTCCGGGCGTAGGCGTCGGCGAGGCTCGCCAGGATGCACCGCACGAACGCCGGCCGCGATGATGGGACCGGCCGGCCGGCCGCGTCCAGCGAGGCAGCAATCCGGGACGGCATGTCACCGGGGGCCATGAATGTTCGGTCGTCGGCGTCGAACAGCGGGACCGGTTCGGTGATCTCGGCCGCCTGGCCGACCAGCTCCGGCAGGTCCACCCGCTCGCCCGACCGCTCCCACTCCCGCACCGACTCGGTGAGCAGCCACAGCCCCATCACGTTGTGCAGGAACCGGATCCTGCCGTCCACGCCGCGCTCGTTGGTGAACCCGGCACGGCGCGCCCGCTCGTCGAGGACGGGCCGCTCCAGCTCGACCCCGACCAGCGACCAGGTGCCGCAGGAGACATAGGCGATGTCCGGGTCGGGGGACGGAATGGCGACGACGGCGCTGGCGGTGTCGTGCGAGCCGACGGTGGTCAGCTGCGCCGACGTGCGCCCGATCACCGTCGTGGCCGATGCGGACAGCGGCCCGAGCGCGGTCCCCGGATCGACCAGCGAGGGGAAGATGCCGGGGTCGATCCCGAGACGGGCGGCGAGTTCCCGGTCCCATTCGCCGCTGGCGGCCCCGAGCAGCCCGGTCGTCGACGCGTTGGTCCGTTCGGCGGTGTCCGAACCGGCGAGCCAGTACCCCAGCAGGTCGGGGATCAGGCGGAACCGGTCGGCCACGTCGAGCAGGCCGGACTGCCGCTCCGCGGCCAACTGGAAGACGGTGTTGTAGGGCAGGTGCTGCAGCCCGTTGCGACGGAACAACTCCTCCGGCGGCACGGCGGAGTGCACCGCGGTGACACCGGCCGCCGTCCGCGGGTCGCGGTGGCTGTACGGCACCGACAGCATGGTCTCGCCGCGGGTCAGCGCGTAATCACAGCCCCAGGAGTCGATCCCCACGCTGGCGATGGCCGGCTCCGAGCGGTGCGCCGCGGCCAGGCCCTCCAGGGCATTGCGATACAGCTCCAGGATGCTCCAGTGCAGCCCGTCACCGATGGGCACCGGTTTGTTGCTGAAGCGGGTGACGGTGCGCACGGCGATCCGGTCGGCATCGACGTGGCCGAGCAGCACCCGGCCGCTGGTGGCACCGAGGTCGACGGCGGCGACCACCCCACCGCTCATCGCTGCCTATCGCTCTCCGCGCAAGCGCTCATGGCTGCCTGTCGCTCTTCGCGCAAGCGCTCATCGCAGGAAGGCGGCCGCTACGCCGGCGTCCACCGGAACGTGCAGTCCGGTGGTGTGCGAGAAGTCGTCCCGGGTGATCGCGGCGATCGCGTTCGCCACGTGCTCGGGCAGCACCTCGCGCTTGAGCAAGGTGCGCTGCGCGTAGAACTCGCCGAGCTTGTCCTCCGGCACCCCGTAGGTCTTGGCGCGATTCGCGCCCCAACCGGAGGCGAAGATTCCGGACCCTCGCACCACGCCGTCGGGGTTGATCCCGTTCACGCGGACACCGTACTCACCGAGTTCGACGGCCAGCAGCCGCACCTGATGCGCCTGGTCGGCCTTGGTCGCGGAGTAGGCGATGTTGTTGCGGCCGGCGACGATCGAATTCTTCGAGGCCACGTACACGATGTCGCCGCCCATCCGTTGCTCGATCAGGATCCTCGCGGCCGCCTTGGACACCAGGAACGACCCGCGGGCCATCACGTCGTGTTGCAGGTCCCAGTCCCGTTCGGTGGTCTCCAGCAACGGCTTGGACAGCGACACACCGGCATTGTTGACCACCAGGTCGATGCCGCCGAAGGCCAGCACCGCCTCGCGCATCATCTCCTGCACCGCGGCCGCGTCGGACACGTCGACCGCCAGCCCGACCGCGACGTCCGCGTTGCCGATCTCGGCGGCAGCCGCCCTGGCCCTGTCCGGGCGCAGGTCGGCGATCACCACGCACGCCCCGTCGGCGGCCAGCCGCTTGGCCGTGGCCAATCCGATCCCGGAGGCGCCCCCGGTGACCAGCGCGACGCGCGTGGCGTGCGGCTTCGGCGGCGGCATACGGCGCAGCTTGGCCTCCTCGAGCGCCCAGTACTCGATGCGGAACTTCTCGCTCTCCGCGATGGGCCGGTAGGTCGAGATCGCCTCGGCGCCGCGCATCACGTTGATGGCGTTGAGGTAGAACTCGCCGGCGACCCGTGCCGTCTGCTTGTTGGCACCGAAGCTGAACATCCCGACCCCGGGCACCAGCACGATAGCCGGGTCCGCTCCGCGCATGGCGGGGGAGTCCGGTGCGGCGTACCGGCGGTAGTAGGAGCTGTAGTCCGCGCGGTAGGCCTCGTGCAGTTCGAGCAGCCGGGCGATCGCCTGGTCGACCGGCGCCGCGGCCGGCAGGTCGAGCAGCAGCGGCTTGATCTTGGTGCGCAGGAAGTGGTCGGGGCAGCTGGTGCCCAACTCCACCAGCGCGGGCGCCTTGGCCGAGGCCAGGAAGTCCAGCACCGGCTGGGCGTCGGTGAAATGCCCGACCATGGCCCGGTCGGTGGAGGCTATGCCGCGGATGGTGGCCGCCAGCGCGGCCGCCTTGGCCCGGCGCTCGGCGGGGGGCAACGGCCTGTTGCGCGCCAGGACCCTCCCGAACGGCCTGGCCTTGCCCTTCGCGTCGATGTAGGCCTGGGCGGTGTCGATGATCCAGCGCGAGTTCGCCTCGCACTCCTTGCTGGTCGCCCCCCACGCCGTGATGCCGTGGCCCCCCAGGACGCAGCCGATGACCTCCGGGTTGTCCCGTCGGATGGCGGCGATGTCCAGACCGAGTTGGAACCCAGGCCGCCGCCAGGGGACCCACGCGACCTTCCCGCCGAACGCCTTGGCCGTCAGGGCCTCTCCGTCGGCCGCGGTCGCGAAGGCGATCCCGGCGTCCGGGTGCAGATGGTCGACATGGGTCGCATCGACCAGGGCGTGCATCGCGGTGTCGATCGACGGGGCGGCGCCACCGGTGCCGTGCAGGCAGTAGCTGAACGCGGCGACCATCTCGTCCTCGCGCTCCACGCCGGGATACACGTCCTGCAGCGCCCGTACCCGGTCCAGCCGCAGCACCGCCAGCCCCTCGGGCGTCAGGGTGCCCAGGTCCCCGCCGGACCCCTTGACCCACAGCAGTTCCACCGGCCGGTCGGTCACCGGGTCGACCGCGGTTCCCTTCGCGGAGGTGTTGCCGCCGGCGAAGTTGGTGGTCGTCGGATCGGCGCCCAGCCGGTTGCTGCGGGCCACCAGCTGGCTCACGGTACGCGGCACCGACGGCCGACCGGTCGGAGTGCTCGCCTGCACTGTCGTGCTCCTTCTGCCCCGTGATGATGTCTGACGCCGGCGGGCGGTCATGCTCCCCACCCGGCCTGGGTGCCGCCGACCCGGTCGGCGACGATGGACTGCGCGTAGCCCGACTCGGCGTACGCGCGCATCGGGTCCGCGGGAAGGCCTCGCTCTTCGCGCCAGCCCGCCAGATCGGATCGGACGTCGGTGTAGAAGGCGTCCATCAGGATCCCGTTGGCGGACAGCACGTCTCCCGCCGCCTGCGCCGCCCGCAGGGCGTCGCGGTCGACCAGCAGCGCTCGCGCCGTCATCTCCTGCACGTTGAGCACGCTGCGGATCTGCCCGGGGATCTTGTC
>JBIQML010000166.1:0-8555 GCA_044463405.1 Nakamurella lactea
GGCGCCGGCCACGCGGGCGGCGTCGTCGTCGGAGGGGTGGGTGCTGGTGGTCACGATGGCTGAGAGTAGCGAGCCGGGGGCCGCACCGTCCGAGCGGTCCCGGGCGCGGCCGGCGCGGTCGGACCCGGCCCGTGTGTCGCCGCCTCCCGGCTAGTCTGAGCAGGTGTCCACCGCCCCCCGAGTGTCGCTGGTGACCTTGGGCTGCGCCCGCAACGAGGTGGACTCATCCGAGATCGCCGGGCGGCTGTCCGCCGGGGGTTACCAGCTGGTGGGCCTGGACGGCACAGACGCCCCGGACGATGAGCGCGCCGACATCGTCGTGGTCAACACCTGCGCGTTCGTGGCCAGCGCCAAGAAGGACTCCATCGACATGGTGCTGGCGGCCGCCGACACCGGCGCCAAGGTGGTGGCGGTGGGCTGCCTGGCCGAGCGGTACGGCGCCGAACTCGCCGAGGCGCTGCCGGAGGCCGACGCCGTGCTCGGATTCGACAGCTACCCGGACCTGCCCGACCTGCTCGGCGACGTGCTGACCGGTCACCGGCCGCCGGCGCACACCCCGGTCGACCGCCGCACCCTGCTGCCGATCACCCCGGTGGACCGGCCGGCGGCCGCGGCGGGCGTCGCGGTGCCAGGGCATGCGGCGGTGACGGGGTCACCTCGGATGGCGGTGACGGGGACCCCGGGGACGGCGGTGACGGGGGACCGCGGGCCGATCCCGACGGAGGGAACGGCCGCCGGCCCGGTGCTGCTTCGCCGGTTGCTGCGCTCCGGCCCGGTCGCGCCGCTCAAGATCGCCTCGGGCTGCGATCGGCGCTGCACGTTCTGCGCCATCCCGTCGTTCCGCGGGGCATTCGTGTCCCGACCGGCCGCGGACATCGTCACCGAAGCCGGCTGGCTGGCCGGGCAGGGTGTACGCGAGATCGTGCTGGTCAGCGAGAACACCACCTCCTACGGCAAGGACCTGCCGGGCCGCGACCACCTGGAGGGCCTGCTCGCCGACCTGGCCGCGGTGCCGGGCGTCGACCGGGTCCGGCTGTCCTACCTGCAACCGGCCGAGACGCGGGACTCGCTGATCCGGGCGATCGCGCACACCAGCGGGGTTGCCGACTACTTCGACATGTCCTTCCAGCACGCGTCGGCGCCGGTGCTGCGCCGGATGCGTCGGTTCGGATCACGGGAGTCGTTCCTCGCCCTGGTGGACCAGATCCGGGCGGCGGCGCCGCAGGCGGGTATCCGCACGAACGTCATCGTCGGATTCCCGGGCGAGACGGTGCAGGACCTGGCCGAGCTGGAGGCGTTCCTGACTGGCGCCCGGCTGGACGCGGTCGGCGTGTTCGGCTACTCGGACGAGGACGGCACCGCCGCCGCCGGCCTGGACGGCAAGGTCGACGACGACGAGATCGATGAGCGGGTGGAACGGATCAGCGGCCTGGTGGACGAGTTGACCGCGCAGCGCGCCGAGGATCGCCTGGGGCAGGCGGTGACGGTCCTGGTGGACGACCTCGCCGACGGGGTGGCCGGCCATGCCGAGCACCAGGCGCCGGAGGTGGACGGCAGCACGACGCTGATCGATGCCGACGGGCTGTCGCTGGGAGACATGGTGCGGGCCACCGTGGTGGGCACCGACGGCATCGACCTGGTGGCGCGGCCGCTCGAGGTGCTGCGGCGATGAGCGCTCGCGCGAAGAGCGGTGGGCACCGATGAGCGCTCGCGCGAAGAGCGGTGGGCACCGATGAGCGCTTGCGCGAAGAGCGGTGGGTACCGATGAGCGCTCGCGCGAAGAGCGGTGGGCACCCATGATCGGTGCGCCTCGATGACGGAACAGCCGAGGGTCTCGCTGGTCAACCTGCCCAACCTGCTGACGGTGCTGCGGCTGATCCTGGTCCCGGTGTTCCTGCTGGCGCTGTTCGCAGCGGGAGGGCACAACACCACGGCCCGCTGGGTCGCCGGAGCGATTTTCGCGGTCGCTGCGATCACCGACCGGTACGACGGGCACATCGCGCGCAAACGCGGCCAGGTGACGGACTTCGGCAAGATCGCCGATCCGATCGCGGACAAGGCCCTGATCGGATCCGCGCTGGTGGGGCTGTCGCTGCTGGGCGACCTGCCCTGGTGGATCACCGTGGTGATCATGGTGCGGGAGATCGGCATCACCCTGCTGCGGCTGGCGGTGCTCCGGTACGGGGTGATCGCTGCCAGTCCCGGGGGAAAGGCCAAGACCCTGATCCAGATCCTGGCGATCGGGTTGTACGTGCTGCCGCTGTATTCCGTCGGGCTGCCGGTGACGGCGATCGACTGGGTGCGCGGGGTGATGATGGGCGTGGCGATCGTGCTGACCGTGCTGACCGGCCTGGACTACCTGCTGCGGGCCGGCGCACTGGTGAATCGGTCGCGGGGTCCGCAGAACGCCGACCCACGGTGAGCGACGCCGGGGCGAGGCAGGGCGACCTGTGCCGGCTGCTCGGGCTGGATCCCCGGCGCGTCGCCGACCTGGTCGCATCGCTGACCCGGCAGCGCGTGACCGTCGCCGCCGCCGAGTCGCTGACCGCCGGGCTGTTCACCGCCGCCCTCACCGAGATCCCCGGATCCTCGAGCGTGCTGCGTGGCGGCATCGTGTGCTACGCCACCGATCTGAAGGCCTCCCTGGTCGGTGTGGACGCCGATCTCCTGGACCGCGTCGGCTCGGTCGACCCGGACGTCGCCATCCAACTGGCGGCCGGCGCCCGTTCGGTCTGCGGCGCTGACCTGGGCATCGGCCTGACCGGGGTGGCGGGACCGGGTCCACAGGACGGCGTGCCCGCGGGGACGGTCTTCGTCGCCGCGGCGGCCGCCGATCGGCACCAGGTGTCCGCGCTGCCGGGCCAGGCGACGCCCACCGACCGCTGGCAGGTCCGCGCCGCCGCGGTGCGGACGGCCATCGACCTACTGGAGGAACTGTCGACAGACTCGGTGTCGGGTGAGCGGCCGCAGGGGTGAACCGGACGGGCGCTGTCGCGGGAACAACACCGGCCCCTGCTTCGTTTCGCCCATAGCGGAACGACACCACCGCATGGACGTCGGTCCGACAAGGTAGCGTGGAGAGCACGCTGGCAGGATGTGTCCGGGAGGAGGCGCGGCATGCTGTTGCGGGACGCACTCGGTGAGACGCTGCGCGACGCGCGTACCCGGCAGAATCGAACGCTGCGCGACGTCTCCACCGCCGCGAACGTGTCGCTCGGTTACCTGTCCGAGGTCGAGCGTGGCCGCAAGGAAGCCTCCAGCGAGCTGCTCGCCTCCATCTGCGACGCCCTCGAACTCGAGCTGTCCGACGTGCTGACCACGGTCAGCAGCGCGCTGCGCACCACCGCCGCCCCGGACAAGGCCGCCGTCACCGCCAACTCCACCAAGCCGAGCGCCGGGCGCGGGCAGTCCGCGGGTGGCCTGCGGATCGTGCTGCCGTACCGCCCCAGCCAGTCCGCCGCGTCCATCGCCTGACGGCGCTGGTCCGGCAGCGTCGTGCAGCTCGCTGTCGACGATCATCTCCGCGGCATCACGTTGTTCTGCGGCGTCGTCTCCCGCGCCCGCCCGACCGACCTGCGCCGCCCGACCCCGTGCGAAGGGTGGGCGGTCCGTGACCTGCTGGCGCATCAACTCGGACAGGACAGGGCATTCACCGCTGCGCTGGCCGGGGGAGCCGACGATGTCGTGGCGTGGGCGCCGGTTCCGGTCGGCGACGATGTGCCGGCGCCGCTGCTGGCCGCCCTGGACGAGCAGCGGGTGGCGCTCGACAGGTTCGGTGATCCGACCGACCGTACGATCTGGATGCCGGAGATCCTGCCGTCCGCGCCGCTGCCGGCCCTGCGAGCGTTGGGGGCGCACCTGATCGATCTGGTGGTGCATTCCTGGGATCTGGCCGTGAGCATCGGCGTGCCTCTTGACGTCCCGCCGGGCCTGGTGGACCAGTGCCTTCGGATGTCTCGCGCGATCCCCGACACCGACGAGACCCGGGGGCCCGGTCGAGCATTCGCCCCAGGCCTGGATGCCTCCGCGGCTGCCGCCCCGTTCGACGAGGTGCTGATGCTGCTCGGCCGCGACCCTCGATGGAGAGCGCCAGCGGGGTGACGCGGGGGTAGGACCGCCGATCGGTGGGGAGGGGATGCCGGAGCTTCCCCCAGTGCCGCGGGCGGTGCCGATATCGTTGCCCGATGGTCGAGGGCGGGAGCTACGTGCCGTATCCCCCCGCGCCGGGAGCACACCCCGCGGCGATTCCCAGCCAGGAGGGCCCGTCGCGTCCTGCCCCCACATCGGTCACGCGGGACGGGGAGAACTGGGCCCTGGGGACGGCCGAGACGGTCAGGTGGATCACCGACGGCACGCGGCCCGGGACCGCGATCGACACCGCCATCCCCGCGGTCTTCGAGGCCTACGCCACCATCGTCCTGCCCGAGAACGCCGACGAGCAGCGGGCTCACGATGACGCGATCATGGCGACGCTGCAGGCGCACGCCAGGTGTGACCGCTGGTGGCTGGGATACCTCGACACGGGCGCCGACGACGTGGTGTTCCCCGAGGCGCCCAGGGTGAACCTGTACTCCCAGTGGCCGTACGTGCTGGTGCTGACCGGTCCCGAGCAGGCAGCGACATGGCGCCACTGGGACGAGGGCTCGTTCTGGTTCGGGCGGCTGCCCAACCTGATGTTTCCGGAGGACCGGAGGTGGCTGATCTCCACGCTCTGGGATGACGACTGGAGCTGCGTCGGCGGGTCCAAGGCGTTGGTGGACGACATCCTCCGGCACCCCACCCTCCGGCGCAGGGCAAGGAGTGTCGATCCCGGGGCCGATGCCACCCCGCCGGGCCACCCCGTTCGGTGATTGGCGCGCGGCTAGAACGGTGGGGGCTCGTCGTTGGGGTCGGGTAGTCCGGCGGCTTTGTGCATGGCGCGGTCGATGGTGGTGTTGTCGGCGTGGTCTTGGCGGGAGGGTCGGCGGCGCCGGGTGGCCCGGGTTGGTGGGTGTTGGTCGGCGAGTCGGGCGTCGGCGCGGCCGGGGCCGGTGGTCGGGGTCGGGCCGGCGGGTCGGGTTTGGCCGGCGGGTCCGGTCGGGGTAGCAGTCCTGGTGCGGGTGTGGGCGGCGGCGAGTTCGTCGGGGGTGGGGGCGCGGTAGCCGGCCAGGATGCGGCGTGCGCGGGCGGCGATCACGCGGAGCTGGGCTTGGTGCGCGTCGTGGCGGCGTATCTGTTCCAGGTGGCGGCGCATCTGCGGCGACGGGGGCGCGATCGTGTCGGGAGACGGTTCGTTCGGATCTTTGTCTTCGCTCGTGGTGGGTGGTGGTTCGGGGGTGGGGGGTGGCCAGGTGGCGGGCAGGATCAGCTCGCCGATGTCGGGGTCGGTGTCCTCGCCGGGCAGCCGGTGTTCGGTGGGCCGGGTGGTGTAGTGGTGTCCGGTGGGGCTGGTCCAGTCGATGCTGCGGTCTTCTCGGCCTTCGGCGACCCATTGGGCGTGGGTCTTGAACAGGTGGTGGCGTCGGCATTCGGGGTCGCAGTCCCACAGGGTGGTCAGCCCGCCGGATCCGGGGTGGTGGTGGTTGAACGGGACGCGGTGGTCGTGGTCGGTGCGCCAGGCGGGTTGCCGGCAGGACGGGAATCGGCAGTGGGTGGCGATGGTGTTGATCTGGTCGGCCAGCTGTTGGCGGGGCCGGTACACGGTGGCGGAGGCGGCGTGCGCGGTGCCGGTGGCGGAGTCGATGCCGGCCAGGGTGAGGGTTTGGTAGGCCTGGGCGATGGTGGCGGCCAGTTCGGCGGTGATGGCGCCGTGCCCGGCCAGGTGTCCTGGCAGCCGGTCGAGTCCGGCCAGGGTGGACATGCCGATGGTGACGGTCAGGTGTGGGCGGCGTCCGTGCCGGGACAGCCCCCGCCACACCGGGTCCCGGCCGGCGGGGCCGCCCGCGTGGGACGAGTCGGTGCCCGAATTGGCGTCACCGGCCGACTCGGCGCCGGGCGCCTGGGGACCATCGACATCGGCACCGTCGTGGCCAGCGCCGGTAGCAACATCGTCCGCGTCGACGACACTGTCGGCGTCGTCGACGCTGTCGGTGTCGTCGGCATTGTGGGTGTCGGTGCTGCTGGTGCTGCTGGTGGTGGTGTTGGTGCCGTAGTCGGTGAGGTCGATGCGGCCGGTGGCCAGGAGTTGGGTGGCGATGTCGGTGAGGGCGTCGGCGCGGCGGGTGTCGATGTCGCGGGTGTGTCCGTCGGTGTCGGGGATGCCGGTGGTGGCTTGGGCGAGCAGGTCGAGCAGGGTGTGCAGGGCGACGGCGTCCTCGGCGTGTAGGTGGGCGTGCACGTCGCCGGTGCCGTGCGGGCCGGGGCGGTGGCGGACGTGGCGGTGGGCGCGGGCGTCGGCCTCGCGGCGGGCGGCGGCGTCCGGGTCGGCGGCGATGACGGCCCGGTCGGCGAGTTCGGCGACGTGGGTGGAGATCCGGGTGCGGGCCAGCGGCACGATGACGTCCTCGGCCGCGGAGCGTAGCTCGGGGGGCAGGCAGCGGGTGTGCTCGGCGATCAGGGTGGCGCGGCGCTGGTCGATGCGGCCGCCGTGCAGCGCGGTGAAGGTGGCCGGTAGCTGGTGGAGGAGTTCGGTGGCGGCGCGGACCCGGCTGGTGGCGGTGCGGTGTGGGATGTGCAGGGCGGCGGCGATCTCGGCCGAGGCCAGGGAGCGGGCGTAGTCCTGTTGGTGCGCGGCCAGCAGGTCGGGGTCGATGCGGCCGTCGGGTCCGCGGGCGGCGCCGGTGCGGCGGGTCAGGTTGTCGGTCAGGCCGGTCAGGTCCCCGGCCACGCCGGGTCGGGCGAACGCGGCGGTCAGCGCGGCCTGGCTGGCCTGCAGGTGGGAGATGGCCCGTTCGCAGGTGACGATCGCGTCGATCAGATCCGCGCCGGGCATGCCCGCGGGGTCGGCGGCGTCCAACGCGGCCACCGTGTCCGCGCCGGGATCCGCGGCGGCGTGGGCGGCCCAGGCCGACTGCTTTGGTCGGGCACGGCCCGCCGGTGGTCCATCGGACGTGTCCGGGCCCGGCCGTTCCGATGTGGGGTGTTGCCCGGCTGCGTCACCGCCGTGGGTGTCGGCCACTTCTCTCACCCCCTCCCCGTCGCCCTCGGCTGCTACTGATGTCCTAACCATAGAACCTTGGTCACGTCACCGCAAGCGTATGACGAGATTTATCGAACGAGGATTCGATCAGGCGATCGGCGAGCGGGCCGTCACCGACCGGCCCGGTGACAGCGTCCGGTGGCTGCTGCCGGCCGTTGAGATCGATCGGTCCCGTCCGGGGCGGCGCGCTCGTACCGGACCCAGCAGAACCCGTCCCGCCGCTCCCGCCATACCTCACGCCACGCGTCGGGGTCCATCGCCGGGAAGAACACGTCGCCGTCGATCTCGTCGTCGATCTCGGTCAGCTCCAGCACGTCCACCCGGTCCAGCAATGCCGCGTAGATCTCCGCGCCGCCGAACACGAACACCGTGTCGTCCCCGGTCTCGGCGGCCATCGATGCGAGCGCGGCATCCAGGTCGGGGCCGTCCGAACGCACCACCGTCACCCCGTCGGCCGACCAGTCTGGCTGCCGGGTGAGCACCACGGTGCGCCGTCCGGGCAGCGGGCGACCGATGGACTCGTAGTTGCGCCGGCCCATCACCAGCGTGTGGCCCATGGTCATCGCCTTGAGCCGGCGCAGGTCCTCGGAGTTGCGCCACGCCAGATCGCCGCCACGACCGATCACGCCGTTGGCCGCCACCGACGCCACCAGGATCACCGGCACCCCGACACCCCCGTCACCGGCAGGCCGGCCCTCATACCGCGATCGGCGCCTTGATGCCCGGGTGCGGGTCGTAGCCGAGCAGCTGGAAGTGCTCGTACTCGAAGGCGTCCAGGTCCGCGATCCCGTCCGCGATGCGCATCTCGGGCAGCGGCCGCGGCTCCCGGGTCAGCTGCAGCCGGGCCTGCTCGAGATGGTTGGCGTACAGGTGCGCATCGCCCATCGTGTGCACGAACTCGCCCGGCGCCAGGTCCGTCACCTTCGCCACCATCATGGTCAGCAGCGCGTACGAGGCGATGTTGAACGGCACCCCGAGGAACACATCGGCACTGCGCTGGTAGAGCTGGCAGGACAGCCGGCCGTCGGCGACGTAGAACTGGAACAGCGTGTGGCACGGCGGTAGGGCCATGTCGTCGACCTCGGCGACGTTCCACGCCGACACGATGTGCCGGCGGGAGTCCGGGTTGGTGCGAATGGACTCCACCACCCGAGCGATCTGATCGACCTGCCGCCCGTCCGGTGTCGGCCAGGAGCGCCACTGGTGCCCGTAGACGGGCCCGAGATCGCCGTCCTCGTCGGCCCACTCGTCCCAGATCGACACCCCGCGCTCCTGCAGCCAGCGCACGTTGGTGGACCCCTGAAGGAACCACAGCAGCTCCACGATCACCGACCGCATGTGCACCTTCTTGGTGGTCACCACCGGGAACCCGTCGGCCAGGTCGAAGCGCATCTGGTGGCCGAAGACCGACAGCGTCCCGGTTCCGGTCCGGTCGGAC
>JBIQML010000167.1:0-8508 GCA_044463405.1 Nakamurella lactea
CGCGTGAGGTGGCCGCGCAGTTGGCGAAGGTGCGTCCGGAGGACGACGGGGTGCGGGATCTCGTCGCACACATCGACAAGTTGGCAGCCGAGGAGAAGGTGGCCCGCGGCAACGGGTAGCAGCGCCGTCAACGCCTGAGCTCGTCAGAGGTCACTCTGGACGGGACGGCTCGTGACCGAATTCCTGCTGGGCGTGTCGGACCAGCTGCTGCAGGTCAGTCGCGGTCGGCAACGAGGGTCGGACGTCGTCTGGGAGCGCCCGGTAGGTATACACCGCCAATGGGTTCTCGACGCTCTCCAGCGCGTATCGCACGATGACGTCGTCGCGGCCGGCGGCCAACAGGATCCCGATGGTGGGCTGATCGCCGTGCTCGCGGTCGCGGAGTTGGTCGTCGACGACGTTGACATAGAAGTTCAGCTTGCCGACGTGCTCCGGTTCGACCGCGCTTGCTTTGAGCTCGAACACGACGAATCGGCGCAACCGCAGGTGGTAAAACAGCAAGTCGACGAAGTACTCGCTACTGCCGACGGCGAGCCGGTATTGCCGGCCGACGAACGCGAATCCGATGCCCAGCTCGGTCAGGAACCGGGTCAGCTGCGACACGATGGCGTCCTCGAGGTCGCGCTCCCTGTGGTGCGGGTCGAGCGCAAGGAAGTCCAGGACGTAGGGGTCCTGGAGGAGTTCGCGGGTCTGGTCGGTCTCAGCCGGTGTCAGGGTCTGTGAGAACGTGCTGGGCGCCGCGCCTATCCTGGCGTACCGGTCGGTGGAGATGTGGTGGGCCAGTACCGCCGATGACCAGCCGTGCCGGACGTCTTGCTCGGTGTACCAAGCACGAGCCTCGGGGTCCGCCACCTTGTCGAGCAGGACCATGATGTGCCGCCATGGCAATTGCGCAGCAGGCTGCTGCGCAATTGAGTTCGGGTAGGCAGCGGCGAACGTTCTCATGTAGACCAGGCTTCTGGCGCTGAAGCCTCGGATCCCGGGAAACTCGCTGCGCAGGTCGACCGACAGCCTGTCGATGACACGGGTTCCCCATCCCTCGGACTGCTGACGTTCCAGGATCAGCCGGCCAATCCGCCAGTAGAGGGTGACGAGTTCCGTGTTGACGACGCGGGACGCTCGAGTCCGAGCAGCCGTAACAGCAGCCTTCACATCGGTCAGGAGCGCCCCATAGCTGGCTGGTGCGATGTCGAGTTCGCCCACGGTGGCTACTCGCCATCCTGCCGGGCGAGCCCGGCCCGGTCTGGGAACGCTGGCTTGCTGCTCTGCCCGGGGCTAGAGACCAGCCTGCGCATCGCCGCAGCGGTGATGCCGAGCATCGCGGCCGCGCGTTTCGCCCCGGCCACGGTGACCAGCGCGCCCCTGGCCTCGGCCAGCGCTTCCTCGGCGCTACGGACATCGGCATCCAACGTTCGCAGCCTTTCCGCTCGCCGGCCCTTGGCGGCTTCGACCAGGCCGACGTGTCGGAACACCTCGGAGATGGCCGCATCCTCGGTGGCGCGTACCTCGCGGATGCGTTCCAACGCTTGCGGATCCACGGCGGTCTTGCTGCGTCGGCTCACGGCGGTCTGCCCTTCGGCTCGGCGGCCCGCTTCGCGAACCTGTGACCGCCGCTGTCACTGCTGGGTCCGGTACAGCCGGCCATCGCTGGCACCAGCGCGTCACCGTGCAGCGCCCGATGACCCTGTGGTGCATAGCCGTGATGACCGCAGTCGCCGAGTGGTGCGGCGCTCTTGCGTGACGCGATTCGAATCGGCGGCGCAACGGCAGCAGCCGATCAGGAGATCGACGCTGCGGCGACGCATCAAGCCGACCAGCGGCTGACGCCACATCTCGCCGCGCACTCGCAGTCACATCGACACCTGCCGACTCACTCGGAACCTCACAATCCGAGATCTCCAAGGTCGCACCGCCCGAGTGCCGCCACCATGCCACCGTCGTCCCCGTCAGTCCGCGCCCGACCGGACCACCAGTTGGCCACGCCTGGCCGACGGCCGCTTTCCGCTCAAGATCATCTTCTGGCCACCCTCTTACAAGATCAACAACTCGCACACCGTTGGCACTCGAGGCGACCGCCCTGCTGGGCAGCGACGCACCTGGCCCCGACGATGCGGCTACGGGTGAACGTTCCGTGCCGTTGAGAGGGGCCCGCCCGTGACGGTTTCGATCCGCCTGATGCGCCTTGGAACCGGCTTCCGGTACCTGATGGAGTCGGTTGCCAGGGGCGACGGTGCGTCGGGTCTGTCGTCACCGCTGACCCGCTACTACGCCGAGTCCGGGACACCTCCTGGCCGTTTGCTGGGCGCCGGGCTGGCCGGCTTGAACGGCGGACAGGGCATCGCCGAGGGCACCGAATGTACCGAGCAGATGTTGTTTCACATGCTCGGCCAGTGCGCCGATCCGGTCACCGGAGAGCCCCTCGGCAAGGCAGCGAGGGCCGGTGCGGTAGCCGGATTCGACCTCACATTCTCGGTGCCGAAGTCCATTTCTGCTGCGTGGGCGGTCGCCGACGCGGGTACACAGTCGGTCATCTACCGCGCCCACCAGGACGCCATCAAACAAGCGATCGGATACGCCGAAGCGCACGTGTTCTTCTCCCGGTCCGGCGCGGGCGGCATCGTTCAGGAACCGGTTCGCGGGGTGCTGGCGGCGGCGTTCGACCACTGGGATTCCCGCACCGGTGATCCCCAGCTGCATACGCATTTTGTCGTCCAAAACCGGGCTCAATCGTTGGACGGAACGTGGCGAACCCTGGACTCTCGCACGCTGTTCAAGCACGTCGTGACGCTGTCGGCGCTGCATCAGGGCATCCTGCAAGACCTCCTCTCCGCGCGGCTCGGATGGGGATGGGATGCGCGTCAGCGACGCCACAGTGCCACCCCGAAGTGGGAAGTCCGCGGCGTCGCCGACGAGTTGATGGCCGAGTTCTCCCAGCGCACCAGGAAGATCGAACAGGCCACCGACGAGTCCGTGCAGGCCTTCGTTTCCGCGCACGGGCGGCGGCCGACCGACGTCGAGGTCATGCGGATCCGGCAGACCGTCACGCTGCGGACCCGGCCGGACAAGCAGCACCGCTCCCTCGCGCAGCAGACCGCCTGGTGGCGGGAGCGCGGCCGCCGCTACGTCGGGGACGACACCGTCGCCTGGGCGACGACCCTGCGGAACCGCAACGACCTGCCGCCGCTACGCTCCGACGACCTGCACGACGGCATCCTGACCGACCTCGCCACCGTAGCCATCTGCGCGGTCGCCGACCGACGCGCCACGTTCCACCGGGCGAACCTGCTCGCCGAGATCCACCGCCAACTGCACGGCATCCGCTTCGCCGACCCGGCCGAACGCATCACCGTCGGCGAACGCACCGCAAGCCTCGCCCAGGCGCAGTGCACCCAGCTCACGGTGACCGGCCGCCACCACGTCCCAGCACAGTTCCGCCGCCCAGACGGGGTCTCCAAGTTCACCGGTGTCAGCGCCGTCCTCTACACCACCGCGACGTTGCTGGACGCCGAAACCCGGCTGCTCGCCGCCGGCCGGTCCACCGCCGGCCCGGTCGTGTCCATCCAGACCGTCGCGGCGGTGGCCGACGCCCCGCTGGCGTCGAATGGCCGGCTGATGTCCCTCGACCAGGCCGTCGCTGTGGAGACGGTGGCCACATCCGGGCGGGTACTGGACGTCCTGGTCGGCCCCGCCGGCACCGGCAAGACCGTCGCAATGGCCGCCCTACGCGCCGCGTGGGAAACCGAACACGGACCCGGATCGGTCATCGGCCTGGCCCCATCCGCGGCCGCGGCGCAGATCCTGGCCGACGACCTGGACATCCCCACCGAGAACACCGCCCGCTGGCTCACCCAAGCACGCCGCAACACCGAACGAGTCGCCAAGCTGGCCGAGCTGGAACGCGAGCTTGCCGCGTCCGGGCACGCCGGGAGACGGCGGCATCTGCGTGACCGGATCGGCCACCTGCGCGCCGAATCGGAACGCTGGCAGATCCGGCCCGGCCAGCTCGTCATCATCGACGAGGCATCGTTGGCCGGGACCTTCGCGCTGGACGAACTGGTCTCCCAAGCCGGCCACGCCGGCGGGAAGGTCGTGCTGGTGGGGGACTGGGCACAACTATCCGCCGTCCAGGCCGGCGGTGCCTTCGGCATGCTCGTCGCCGACCGCGACCTCGCCCCCGAGCTGACCGACGTGCGGCGTTTCCGCAACGCCTGGGAGAAGGCAGCCTCGATCCGGCTGCGCATCGGCGACACCGACGCCATCGACACCTACATGCGTCATAACAGGGTCCAGTCGGGTACCCGTGACGAGGTTCTCGACGCCCTCTACGCGGGATGGAAGCACGACACCGACGCCGGGCGGACATCGCTGATGATCGCTGGCGACGCGGACACCGTGGCAGAACTCAACCGCCGCGCCCGCGCCGACCGCATCGCCGCGGGGAACGTCACCGAAACAGGGCTGGACGTCATCGCGGGGGTTGTCGGCATCGGGGATTTGGTGGTCACCCGCAGCAACGACCGCACCCTGACCACCGGCCGCTCCTGGGTCAAGAACGGCGACCGCTGGACCGTCACCACTACGCACGCCGACGGATCCATGACCATCCAGCGCGCCGCCGACAGGGGGCGGGTCGTGCTACCCGCGGAATACGTCCGCGAGCACGTCGAACTCGGCTACGCCTCCACCGCCCACCGCGCCCAGGGCCGCACCGTCGACACCGCGCACGCCGCCGTCTCCGTCACCACCACCCGCGAAGTCCTCTATGTCGCGGCCACTCGCGGCCGCACCA
Source organism: Nakamurella lactea (assembly GCA_044463405.1). GTDB lineage: Bacteria > Actinomycetota > Actinomycetes > Mycobacteriales > Nakamurellaceae > Nakamurella > Nakamurella lactea_B. The sequence continues at coordinate 4,790 of JBIQML010000167.1, forward strand.
GCAACCGGCTCTACGTGGACACCTACTACGACCCGGACCTGGAAACGTCACATTCGCCGATCGAGGCGCGCCCACCCGAGGAGATCCTCACCAGGGTGCTGGGCAACGTCGGCGCCGACCTCGCCGCGCACACCATAGCGCACCGCGAGCAGGAGCACGCCGAATCCATCGCCACCCTGGCCCGGGAGTACCTGACCATCGCCCGCGACGCCCAGGCCGACCGCTGGGACGCCCTCATCCGTCGATCCGGCCTCACCAAAGACCAGATGGAGACGGTGACGCAGTCCCCGGCGTACGGGCCTCTACTCGCAGCGCTGCGCACCGCCGAATCCCGCGGCCTCGACGTCAACAGCGCCCTGCCCGCACTGGTCGCGGCCCGCGGACTGGGCGATGCCGAGGACACCGCGGCGGTCCTGCACGAGCGCGTCGACCGCTGGGCAGCCACAGCCGGCGCCGACCGGCCGACCCGGGACCGCAGCATCGTCGGGCTCATCGCCCGCGCCGACGGAGTCACCGACCCCGACATGCGCCGCGGCCTCGATGAACGCGCCCACGCCATGGAACGACGTGCCGCCATACTCGTCGACAGGGCCCTGGCCGCGCGCGAACCGTGGATCGCTGCACTGGGCGAGCCGTCTGCCGAGCCTTCCGCGGCCGCGGCCTGGTGTCGCGAGGCCCGCACCATTGCTGCGTTCCGCGAACTGCACAACGTCACCGGACCAGTGCCAGCCACGCTGCGAGACGGCGACGGCTCCGCGAAAGGACTCGGCGAAGCCCGCGCCGCCATAGTGGCCTGGCACCGCGCCGAGACCGTGGCCCAACGAGGTCACTGTCAGAGCGACGTAGCACCATCGGCGCCAGCACCAGAAGCCGGTGTCACCCCGGCCATGGAGGTATAGCCATGCTCACCAAACGAAAGACCCGATACTGGGAAGCCGCAGTTCGCCTGCAGGCGTACGACAACGCCCGAGCCCTCGCCGTCGCCATCGCCGCTGGCACCGCATGGACGCCACCTCCCTACGACCTCGGCATCGTCCTCGAACCCGGCGAGATCGTCTGGCACCGCTGCCCCGCCACCTACCGCTGGCGCGGCACCGAGACGTGGACTGTACAGCGGACGTCGTACGGGGGCCGTCGCTCAGTCGCTCGGCAGGTCGCTGCGCCTCGGATGTTCGACGTCGGGACCACCGAATGGCTGGTGACGAACCACCGCCTCGCCACGCGAGCGCCCGACGGCCAGGTCATCTCCATCTACTGGGTCGCCATCACCGGGCTGACCGCCGATCTCGTCGCTGACGCCCTCGCACTCGACGGGGAGGGCGGCTTCCGCGGCGAGCTATCCGGACCTGCCGTCGCGCCCATCGCGGTCGCCGCGATCGCAGCTTGCCACGGGCCCTTTGCCCTCCTTGACCATCCTGGGGTCGCTGCACTACGCACGTAGCGCCTCGGAGCGCACCCTGCCGCCTGCGTCTTTGGAAATTCGGAACAGTGCTCGGGCCACTGCGGCGTGCGCGTAGGTCGACACCTGGCACCGTGGTACTGGCCCCTTGAACGGGCGCCGCCCGTTTCACCTGCTACGACCCAGTCCAAATCGGGCAGGTAACCGATAAGGTACCGTGGTAGAGCGATTCTGGGTCGATCGTGAGGGACTGGCCGTGGCGGAGCCGTAGGTGTGCGCCGACGACATCGCGACGTACCTTGGCGTTACCAAGGACACCGTCTACGACTGGATAGCTAAAGAGCGGATGTCGGCTCATCGCGCCGGACGGGTGCACTGGCACGGTTGCTTGACCTGACGTCGGTGCCGATCGGAGGGCGTTAGGACGCAATGTGATTACTTGTCAAACGCCGACGGACTGGCGCGACCTTCAGGCGCAAGTTGCCACCATCCTGCGTGAGTGCGGTATACCGGCTGAGTCGCCAAGAGTTATCCAGACGGCCCGCGGTAAAATTGAGGTTGACGTGTACGCCGAGGAAACGATCAATGGCCGAAGATACGTGCAACTCTACGAATGCAAGTTGTGGAAGTCGTCCATACCTCAATCCGTAGTTCATGCATTCAGGACTCAGGTCGAGGACGCCGGAGCAAACCAGGGATACATCATAGTGTCGAGCCGGTTTCAGTCTGGGGCCGTCCTCACTGCAGAATTCACACCCTTGAAGCTACTTACTTGGGATGAGTTTCAAGCGGAGTTTGAACGGGCTTGGTTCGCTCACCATTTCGTTTCGACGATTACGGAGGCAACTGATTCATTCTGTAGCTACGTTGAACCGCTGTTGCCTGCGGCATATAGCGACCTGCCTCTGCAGGGCAGGCAGGCATACGACGTGCTATATGCGCGATGTCAAGCGCTGTACTCACTCGTAATGAGACTCAGTCCGTACATCTACTTTATGGATCCGACTCGTGTACCAATTCCAAGGTTGCCGATTCGGCTGAATGCGGACGACCTGGCAACGGACGACCTCTACACAGAAGTATGCCGTGCCAGCGGACTTCGGGAGCTGCTCCACGCACTCATTGCGTCGACCGCGCGCGCTCTCGCGATGTTCCGCTCAATAATGTCCGCCTCGGAGGGGTGAAGGCGATCACCGAGTTCGATTGCGTCAAAGGAATGGCCAAGGCCAGCGGTGGCCAGTCCGAGCGTCGAGGCACCGCTGACGCGGGCGGTTAGCGCGTACCTCGGAGCCATGCCGATCCTCTGGCTCCATGTGCCAAGCCGACTTCATAAGGCCCAGATATAAACCGGCGCCTTCAGCATGTTGTCGAACCGCACCGGCAACAAGGAACTGCGGGTCAGGACGGCGCTGAAGTGGCTTCGTGGGCATCTACTTCGCCAGCTCCAGCCCTGAATAGCCCCTGGCGCAGCAGACCTGACGTGCTCCTGACGCGCGATGGTCGGCAACCAGGAGTGTGATGATCACTGTGCCGGTGAGCCGGCACCAACAGTTCCGCACTAATTTGGCCCGAGTCGGGTCATAGGGCCCAGATATAAACCGGCGCCTTCAGCATGTTGTCGAACCGCACCGGCAACAAGGAACTGCGGGTCGGCCGATTGGCTCGGCCGTAGGTCAACGGCGATCAAAATCACGACGTCCGGATTCTGAATGCGCGTGATGCTGATGCTGCATTCGACACCCACGTGCTGGACCTCTTCGAGGAACACGTTGGATCGGAGGGTTGGTACCTATGCGGAGCTCGAGAAGCGCTCTCGAGTGCAAACTTGGATCTGGTCCGCAGCGGTGCACTGTCAGGGCGATCCGGCGGAGTTTTGCTCCAGTCTGGCAGCCGACTGCGCCATGTGACTTTGGCCGGTCGGGCACAGCGCAGCGAGGTCGCAGGTCTCGCAGGGCTTGCACCACTCCGGGTGTGGTTTGAGGTCGTTGGTCCGCAGTGCCTCGCCGGCACGTGCGATATGGGCACGGACATCGTCCAGGAGCCGAGCGTTGACTTGCTCGCGGACGCTCTTGCCCTTTTCATCCAGGTTGAGGACTTCCACGAGGTCGGCGCTGGTGCCGGTGAGTTCGGTGTAGCCGGCGGCATAGACGTGTAGTTGGTCGCGGGTGACGTTCTCTTCCTGGGCGCGCTCGGAGGACTTGAAGTCAACGATGGAGACCTCGCCGGTCTCTACACGTTTGATGAGGTCAATCCGGCCGTCGACGGTGATGCCGGGAGTTACGTGGACCTGGATTTGCTTCTCGGAGTGGATAGTTCGCTC
>JBIQML010000168.1:0-8476 GCA_044463405.1 Nakamurella lactea
CAGGGGTGCGGACCTGCCGGTGTCGCTTGGCGCCGGGCCGTAGGCGTGGATGAGGTGGTGGTCGGGTTGGCGGTGGAACCGCTGGCATGTGGCGGTGACGGAACGACTGGTTACCTCGGCCGTGGCGGTCCTTCCGGCCGCTGCGCCCGCCCGGCGGCCGCCGTCACCGCCGCGACCACCGCGGGCCAGTTCTGCAACGCGGGTCCGGACTGCTACTGGCCGCACATCTCCGCGACCTCGCTGTCGATCAGCGAGGCCATCGTGGACCGGTCCAGCGGCGTCGTCCGGCTCACCGTTCAGGGCGAACTCGACCTGGCCACGCTCGACCGGCTCGCCGACGTGCTGGCCGCGCACCTTGCCGCAGGCCATCGCACGGTGTGTGTGGACCTGTCCGGGTTGATCTTCTGCGCCGTCAGCGGGATCAACGTGTTGCTGACCGCGCACCGTGCCTATCAGGCGGCCGGCAGCGTGCTCATCCTCACCGGCTGCGACCGGCACCTCAGGCGCTACCTTCGGTTGACCGGACTGGATCGGGTGTTGAACGTGGCCGACCCATCGGTCCAGGTCGGCACGGACGAGGCACGCCCCGAGGGCTGAGGACCGGCGGGAGCATGCCCGCGACGGCATACCTCTGCCTCCGGAGCGACGCCAAGTCTTATCAGCCGTGGCGAGATAATCCTCGCGGACCGGTGTCGGATCGGGCAGGGTTGGCTCGTAGTACGGGTAAGAGCCGCCCGCCGGGGGCGACTCCCCACCGCAGGAGATGATCGATGATGCAGTACCTGATGTCCGTGTTCGGGCCGGCCGAGATGGGCGAGTTCGGCAGCTACCCCGATCAGCAGACGATGGACCAGGCCATGGCCGACACCGGCGCCTTCAACGAGAAGCTGCAGGCAGACGGGCACTGGGTCTACGCCAACGGCCTGGCCTCGGCGACCGCGGCGACCGTCGTCGACGGCCGCGGCGAGACCCCGCTGTTCACCGACGGACCGTACCTGGAGTCCAAGGAGCAGCTGGGCGGCTTCTGGATCATCGAGGCCGACGACCTCGACCAGGCGCTGGCGCTGGCCGCCGAGGCGTCCAAGGCATGCCGGGGCAAGGTCGAGGTGCGGCCGTTCCAGTCGGTGACGGTGGACGAGGACGGCTCCGTCACCCTGGCGTGACGGGCCCCCCGGGACGCGATGCCATGGCGAAGAATGGCCCATCGTGAGCGATGTCCGGGCGGCGATCACCAGTGCCCACCGCGAGGAGTGGGCCCGGGTGGTCGCCGCGCTCGCCCGTCGATTCGGTGACCTGGACATCGCCGAGGACGCGGCCGCCGAGGCCTTCGCGGCCGCCGTCGAGCGGTGGCCGTCCGACGGCGTCCCTCCCAACCCGGGCGGCTGGTTGACCACCACCGCGGCGCGCAAGGCGATCGACCGGATCCGCCGCGAGAGCAAGCGGGAGGACAAGCAGAGGGAGGCGGGAATGATGTCCACGCCATCCGGGCCTGGCGAGCTGCCCGACACGGTCGGTGCCGTCGACGACGACCGGCTCCGGCTGATCTTCACCTGCTGTCATCCGGCGCTGGCGATGCCGACCCGAGTGGCGCTGACACTACGCATGGTCGGCGGTTTGACCGTGCCGGAGATCGCCCGCGCCTTCCTGGTGCAGCAGACCGCCATGGAGCGGCGGATCACCCGAGCGAAGGCCAAGATCAAGGCGGCCCGGATCCCCTATCGGGTGCCCTCCGCGCTGGATCTGCCGGCCCGGGTCTCGGGCGTGCTGGCCGTGCTGTTCCTGGTCTTCAACGAGGGTTACCTGGCCAGCGGATCCGAGACCGATCCGGTCCGCGGCGACCTGACCGCGGAGGCGATCCGGCTGTCCCGCCTGCTGCGTACCCTGCTGCCGGACGACGGGGAGGTGACGGGGCTGCTGGCGCTGATGCTGCTCACCGAGGCCCGTCGCGCGGCCCGGGTGTCGGCGGACGGAGAGCTGGTCCGGCTGGACGAGCAGGATCGCGGGGCCTGGAATGCGGAGCTGATCGCCGAGGGACACCGGCTGGTGCGCGAACGCATTGCCACCGGCGAGGCGCCGGGCCGGTTCCAGATCCTGGCAGCGATCAACGCCGTGCACACCGACGCCCGGGATGCGAGGGATACCGACTGGTCGCAGATCATCGCGCTCTACGACCAGCTGGTCCGGATCGACCCGTCGCCGATCGTCGCCCTGAACCGGGCCATCGCGGTCGGCGAACTCGACGGCCCCGACGTGGCGCTGGCCATCGTCGACCGCCTCGGGGAGGGCCTGGCCGGGTATCACGCCTTTCACGTGACCCGCGCCGACCTGCTGCGCCGGGTGGGCCGCACCCAGGAGTCGGTGGCGGCCTACGACAGGGCCATCGAGCTGGCGGGGAATACGGCCGAGGTGGCGCATCTGAAGAGTCAGAAAGCGCGCCTGGAGGGACTCTGATCCTGGATCGTCCGGTTCCGTTGCCCTTGCGGGAGGGGTACAGCGCCGCGGATCTCGCCCGGACTCCGGCCGACGGCGGTGGATCGATTCTTCCTGTGCGGCGGGCGGCCTCCTGCGGCCTGTACACCACCCAACGCCCGGATCAGCTCGTCGGCGGGGAAGCAGGGGCGGCCGGTATGGCCCACGACGCGCTGCGTCAGCGCACCGTCGGCGAACCAGCCGTCGACGGCGCGCGGCGGCAGATCGGTGAGCGCGGCGAAGACGTCGCCGGCGATCCAGCCATTGCTCCCATCGCGATTGCGGACGGAGGTGATGCTGCTCCCGAGGCACTTGGCGAGCAACGCGGCCGAGTAGCCGGCCGACCGGGCGCCACCCAGCAGCGATCGGGTGAGGCGAAACGCCGGGCGTCGTTGATCGCCGCCAGCAGTCCGGCGGTGTGCGCACGTCGGCGGGCCTCGGCCGACCGCGCGGGTATGGCCGCGCCGCCCGGGCACGGCCGGGGACTGCCGCGCCGGTACGGACCGAGGCAGGCCCGCGTGGAAGGTCCGGGGCACATGAATCGGGAGGGCGTCAGACCCCCCCCGGCGCGGGGAGCCGCCCGGTGATGACGGATCCTCAGCCGAGGGGCGCATTTCGGTTACCTGTCCGTGCGGCGTCCCCTTCGGCCGGATGAGCGCGGGACACCGCCGGGTGATCAAGCCATGCCGCGCCGGCGGCGACCGATCACGGCCAGGCCGATGCCGAACAGCAGCAGTGCGGCGATCTGCGACCGGGTGCCGGCGTAGGACAGCGGCGGGTTCGGCGTGGCGCGGTTCACCGCGGACACCGAGATGGCGTGCGGAGACGGCATCACAACTGGCCGCGCCGCCCAAGCACGCACCGTTCGAGCCTCCCGGGAGTAGCACGGCGAGAAGCCGAGTGGCAAGCCGAAGCGAGCGTCATGCCGGCATCGTGCCCTCGGGCGATGTCCAACGTGAGAGTTGACCCCGTCCCGTGCGAGAAAACTTGGTGCGGCTACCCAGCATCGAGCCTGCGTGCGGGCGGCACTTTGGGACACCCGGACATTGGCGGAATCAGCTAGTCCGCGACGCGGTTGCCCTCGGGCAGTCAGGAGGAACAGTGAATGGCCCTTGACATCGGATGCATGAACTGCATACTTGTCATGACAAGTCCTAACACCCTAATGACTTGCGTCTACCCCCACCCGGGATGACTACGACTGCGTTCCGGTTTCGGCTGACGAGCCGCTTGCAGAAAGGCTTGGCTATTGAGCGAAAAGCGCAAGGCGCCGCGAGCCAGATCACTCCTGCCCCTCCCAGCCACCGCCGAGCCCAAGTATCTGCGTCTAAAATCAGCTTTGCGCGATCGAATGCGGAACGGCATGTCTCCTGGGATGCTTCTGCCCAGCGAAGCCGAATTGTGTCGTGAATATGGAGTGAGCAGGGCTACCGTCCGACCCGCATTGGCAGCACTGGTCGATGAAGGGCTCGTCGTTCGGCAACAAGGTACGGGGACGTTCGTTGCCTATCCAAAGCCCACCTCACCTCTGGCTGCCGCTAGCCCGATCAGCGACAATTCTCCACTGATCGACCGGATCGACTTCTTCAGCTTCGAGAAAGTACCGAGTGACTCGCACGTAACAGAGAGGCTTTCGCTCCAGGCGGGCCAGGCCGTCCACCGAGTCCGTCAGACGATGCAACTCAAGGGCGGGCATACAGGCTACCTAGTGAATTATTTCACCGGCGGTATTCCGAACGTGGACAGCGCGAGCATCGATATGAAGTCCTATTTTTCGGTTCCCGTCGAAGAGCTTCTCGATCCACCGGGGAGGTGCGTACACGGGAGCGTCGAGGCACAACGCTGCGATCTGTATCGTGCAAAGCTGTTGGCGACTGAAGTCGGATCACCGATGCTCTGCGTCGAAACCGTGTACACGACCTCGTCCAAGGTCCCCGTTCTATTCAAGCGCGCCTTCTATCGACACGACTCTGTAAAGCTGACATTTGAATACGAAACCCGCTCGATCTAAGCGGCAGTGAAGAAGCTACCTCTACAGGAGAATTCATGGGAAACTACCAGGAAGTCCAGCTTGAGGCCGTTGGCGAGGGCGTCGCAGTGCTTACATTGAAACGAGCCCAAGCACACAATGCTCTCAACGGATCGATTCGCGAAGAAATAGCCGACGCCGCTGCTTCGGTGGCTCAGGATTCTAACTTCGGAGCGCTCGTCCTGATCGGCGATGGTGGCCGAGCCTTCTCAGTCGGGGCTGACCTCAAAGACCCCAGAACGAATCACAGCGCCGACGACTTCGAGGCCTTCCTGGAAGGAGATAAGGTCAAGAATCGCTGGTACGAAATACTGACTCACTACCCCAAGGGGGTCGTGGCGGCGGTGAGTGGCTATACCGCCGGATCAGGAGTTCAGTTGGCCCTGACTGCGGACGTACTTATCGGCACGCCGTCGGTGCAGTTCTGGATCCCGCAGGTCGGCCTAGGGCTTGCGCCGCACGTCGGCAGTCTGGTGAAACTCGCGCGAATCATGGGGCAACAACGAATGCTTGAAATGATCCTCACCGGCAGGCGCTTGTCCGCAGCCGAGGCTCTCAGCTATGGACTGCTGTCCAAGGTGGTGGAATACCCCGAGCTGCTGAACACCGCGGTCGACACCGCTGCGAAGATCGCCGCCGCGCCGAGGTTGGCGATCGAGTTAACGAAGCAGACGTACTTCCGCGCGATCGACATGACCTGGGAACAGGCCATGTCGATGGATCGGTGGAAGTCATTCGGCATGTTTCAAACCGCTGACAAGAAGCAGCGACATGCCGAAAAGATCGCTGAACTCACCCATGAGGCGCCCAAATAGTAGCCCAAGTGCAGTCTTGGAGTCGCCCATCAGCCCGAACCGAAGGACCTGAATCGTGTCTGATATCGAGTTTACAAAAGATCAACATGTCGCAACAGTGCGCCTCAATCGACCGGAGAAGAAGAACGCCTTCACACTCGAGATGATCGATGAGTGGGCGCAGTTCCTGGAGGATGTCGCCGCACAACCTGACGTCCGCGCGGTCATCCTGACAGGCGTAGGGGACAATTTCTGCTCCGGCGCGGATTTGGGCCATTTAACGCCGGCCCAAGAACGCCCAATCGAGCGTAAGCGAATGTTGCAGGACCGGATTCACCGAATCGCCAGAGCGATGGCGGCTATGCCGTGCGTGACCATCGCAGCCGTCGGGGGACCAGCAGTCGGCGCCGGCATGGACATGGCCCTCATGTGCGACCTGCGGTTTGCAGGTGATCGCGCGCGCTTCTCAGAGGGATATATCCGCCTCGGTCTGCTGCCGGGAGATGGCGGGTGCTATTACCTCCCCCGTATCGTCGGTATGCCTAAGGCGCTCGAGTTGATGCTGACAGGTGAGTTCGTCGATGCCGCCGAGGCACACCGGATAGGCCTGGTTAACAGGGTATACGAGCAGGACCATCTGGAAGCGGAGACGCAACGTTTCGCAGCGGACCTGGCGAACAAGTCGCCAATAGCCACGCGCATGATCAAGGCTCTCGCGTACGGTTCGCTCCGCACCGATCTCAACACGAGTCTGGACATGGCGTCCTCACACATGGCGGTGGTGCAGTCGACCGACGATTACCGGGAAGCGTTCACAGCATTTCGTGAGCATCGCAAAGGCCGGTTCGTCAATGCGTGATCAATCTCGAATGCTCCCGTCAGTCGAGGTTGAAGAGGAGCCGAGCAGTTCGAAGTCCGGAAGGGTTGATGCCCCGTTGACGGGCGTCCGGGTTCTGGATCTGTCGCGGAATATCGCGGGCCCGTTCGCCAGCATGATCCTGGCAGACCTTGGTGCAGAAGTTATCAAACTTGAGCACCCAGCCAGTGGCGACGAGCTGAGAAGCCTGTTCGTCTATTCGGGCCGCTCCGAAGACGATCAAGACTACTTCGAAATGTTCAACCGGAACAAGAAGAGTCTGGCCGTCGACTTAAAGCATCATCTTGGACAGAAGATCCTGCGTGATCTCATCCGAGTCAGCGACGTCTTCGTCGAGAACCTTTCGCCGGGGGCGGTGGATCGACTGGGTTTCGGTCAAGCGGCGGTCCGCAAACTTAATCCTTCGCTGATCTATTGCTCGTTGTCAGGATTCGGCAAGGACGGATTTGCGCCGGCATTGCCAGCCTACGACGGCGTCGTGCAGGCCGCTAGTGGCCTCATGGCCCTGACCGGTCAGGCGGATGGCGCCCCGAGTCGGACCGGCGCTCCATTAGGTGACATCGCTGCGGCACTCTTCGCCACAATCTCCATCTGCTCGTCTCTGGTTGCCCGGTTTTCCGACCGATCAGGAGAGTACGTAGACATCTCGATGTTCGACTCGTTGATATCGATTCAAGGAGCGGCGGCCGCGGAGTACTTTGCCACCGGCACATTAAGAAGCCGAATGGGGAATGAAGTACTACACAGGGTGCCTCAGAATGTCTACCAGACGTCGGATGGCAACGGAATCTTCATCACGACGAACAACGAATCCTGGGGCCGTCTGTGCCGCGCCCTTGGCCTGGAGCGTCTCGGGTCCGATGCAAGATTCGACACTAATCAGAAGCGCCTGGAGCATCGCGACGAAATAAATCTGGCAATTCAAGCCAGACTGACCGACATGCGTAACGAGGAAGCGTATCGCCTGTTGCGAGCAGCGGACGTGCCATGTAGCCCGGTTGCGACTCTGGACGAAGCAGTGGAATCGGACGTAGCTAAGCAGCGCGGGATGGTCTTGGACATTTATCGTCCAAATAGAAATCCCATCCGAGCCATAAACACTCCGTTCAAGTTTAGTGTCAGAAAACATTCGGACTTGACAAGTGCTCCAATGCTCGGAGAGCATACCGCGTCGATCCTCAAGGAACTTCTCGGCTATGAGGCTTCCGCCATTGATGCACTCTGTGGCGAGGGTGTGGTTGGCTGCACAACGCCACTGCAGCAAGCGTCATCAACCCAATGCAAGGAGCATCGGCCCCCCGACAAGCGAAAGTGAGGGTAATGTAATGAATGGTGTACGCAGGTGTTCTATGGCAGTCCTGGGCGTCGCATCGCTGGTGATCGCCGCTTGCAGCAGCGGCGCGGGCGGGGGGTCCGCAAGTGTCTCGGGGGAGTCATCAGTTGGCGTTGGCAGCATGTCGGCCGTCGGCAGTGCCGCCGAATCGGACGGGTCAAGCGGCAGCACGTCAGCGGCCGCCGGCGCGGAAGTCACGATCCTAGACGGATGGACCGAACACGCGGACCATAGTGTTTCGGGAACATACAAGATCGCGGTCAATGACGGATTGCAATACGCGCCGATTAGCCTGGTGCAGGACAACAAGGTCCTCGAAAAGATGTTCCCAGAAGCAAATATCGAGTACGTGAGCCTGAATTCGACACCGCAGATCCGGGACTCGCTGCTGTCGGGCCAGATAATCGCAGGTACCTGCAGCCAGCCGCCGTACCTGCAGGGCTGGAGCGCGGGCGTGCAGTGGGCGTTCCTGTCCAAGACAACCGAGACCAAGGCAGTGCTCTACACGCATGCAGGCGGTCCGTCGAGCGTAGCAGACCTCGTCGGGAAGGGTAAAATTGCGGGGGGTCCGGGCACCGCATATGACTACGCGATGCAGTCTGCGCTAAAGGTCGCTGGGTCCCCGCCGGATGCCCTCAAGACTAGCTTGACGCAGCTCTCGCATGGTGATGCATGGGCGGCTTTCAGAGGCAACCAAGTGGTTGCGGACTTCGCACCAGCGCAGTTCGGCCTCGAACACGAAGAGGCGCACGATCAAGCGATCCTAGACACCAGAACAGCATTCCACGGCGCGGAGCTCTCGACCGGTATATGTGCCATGAAATCGTCTGCGCAGGACCACCCGAAGTTCGTAAAGGGCTACTACAACGCGCTTCAGGGCGCGATCGCTTGGATGAACGCGCACAAATCCCAGTCCGACAAGATTCTTTCGGATAGCACAGACGGAAAGGTCAGTACCGCGGACGTCGCCAAAC
>JBIQML010000169.1:0-8436 GCA_044463405.1 Nakamurella lactea
AGGCGCGATATATTTTCAGGATTTTTTTGGAGGCGGTGATGGCACGTCGAAGCTTGCGGGCGGTCGGGCCGGACGACGTGCCGCCCGAATCGAACAAGCCCCTGACTCTGGTCGAGGCTGTCGAGACCGGCGACTACCGCAAGATTCTGATCGCCCAGCGTCGAGAGATCGCGCTGTCGCTACCCGACGAAAAGGGGCCGGCGAAGGCCGCGCTGCATCGTCAGCTCTCGTTGATCGCGAAGGAGCTTGCGGCGATGGATCAGCGGGACATCGAGGGAGGCTCGGATCTTGAGCCCATCGAGGACGAGGAGTGGCAGGCTATCTGAGGTCGCGCGGCACCTCGTGTTGCCGTCTGGGCTGACTTCAACACAGTGGCCGATGATCGGCCGGCGATGTGCCCGGATGGGCATTCGATTCGATCAATGGCAGGCCGACCTAATCCGCGGCGCCCTGGCGAAGCGCGCGAACGGACGGTATGCGTCCACTGTCGGCGGCGTCGTGTGGAGCCTGCCGCGCCAGGTGGGCAAGACCTTCACTGTCGGCGCGATGCTGTTCGCGCTCGCGATCGAGGTGCCGGGCCTGCTGATCCTATGGACCGCACATCACACGCGCACCTCGGGTGAGACGTTTCGGTCGATGCAGGCGATGGCTCGCCGATCGAAGATCGCCCCGTACGTGGAGAAGGTCTACACCGGCGCGGGCACTGAGTCGGTCGTTTTCAAGAACGGCTCGCGGATTCTGTTCGGGGCGCGCGATCAGGGGTTCGGGCTTGGGTTCGCGGCCGTCGATGTGATCGTGTTCGATGAGGCGCAGCGGCTTCGAGATAGCACGCGGATGGACATGGTGCCGGCGACGAACCGGCCGCACAATCCGGCGGGCGCGCTGCTGTTCTACATCGGCACCCCGCCGAGACCGACGGACGACGGCGAGGCGTTCTCGGCTCTGCGTGCAGAGGCTCTGGCTGGCGATTCGCAAGACGGATTCTTTGTGGAGCTGTCAGCCGATCCGGATGCGGACCCTGATGACCGTGAGCAGTGGCGGAAGGCGAATCCGTCCTATCCGACTCACACGCCCGAAGAATCGATGCTCCGGATGCGCAAGCACCTGGGCAGCGAAGACGCGTGGAAGCGCGAGGCGCTGGGCATCTGGGATCCGGCAGTTTCGGCTGGCGTCATCTCTGCGGTCTCGTGGAACGCGCAGGAAGACACGGACGAGTTTGGTCGCCCGCTCTCAATTCCAGTCGATCGTTTCGCGTTGGGCATCGAGATCGGCCCGGACCTGAAATGGGCGTCGCTGACGCTCGCCGGCCAGCGTGCAGACGGCGGCTGGCATGTGGAGCTGGTCGAGGATCAGCACACGAAGGGCCGCGGCGTTCTGTGGGTGCCTGACATGGTCGAGAGCATCGTCGCGAAGAATCCGCAGATTCGGTCTGTGGTGATCGACATCTCCGGCCCGATCAAGTCGATGGTGGAGATTCGCGGCGAGGGCAAGCACGCGCGCTACTACCTGAAACGCGCGGACGGCTCGCGTGGCATCGAGGTTCACGCCGTGACGGTGAATGAACTCGGGATCGGCTGTACGTCGCTGCTGTCCGGGATCGTGACCGGCGACGTGTGGCACATCGGGCAGCCGCAGCTCACGGTCGCGGCCCTTGCGGCCGGCAAGCGCGCCTTGGGCGACACGGGCATGTGGGTGTGGTCGAGGAAAACGGCCGACTCGGATATCACGCCGGTGCAGGCCGGGACGTACGCGCTGATCGGCGCGCAACTGGACAAACCGAGGGCGCCGAAACGCGTCAGCTCTGGGAATCCGCTGGCCGGGAAGGTGGTGACCTGGTGACCGCACCGCTGTCCCCGGTACTCACGACCGGCCTGACCGATGAACAGACCGCGATCATCGACCGCCTATTGGACAAGCTCGCGTCGCATGTGCCCGCGAACTTCGCGGCCCGTACCTACTACGAGGCCGCCCAGACCGTCGAGCACATGGGTATCGCCATTCCACCTGAGGTCGCGAACCGGATCAAGCCGGTGATCGGCTGGGGCGGCACCGTGGTCGACGTGATCGAGGAGCGGCTCGACTGGTCGGGCTGGTCGGTCACGGGTGACGATGATCTGGGGCTGCGTGAGGTCTACGACGCGAACCAACTCGCGGTCGAGGGCGGGTTCGCGCATTTGGATTCGCTGATGCTGGGCACGGCGTTCGTGCGTGTCGGTACGGGTGGTCCCGGCGAGCCCGACGTGCTGGTGACCCCCCACTCGGCGGAAACCACGACGGGCACCTGGAATGCGCGTGCACGGCGTCTGGATGAGGCGCTGACGGTCACGAAGGTCAAGGACGGGCAGCCCGTCGATATCGTCCTTGACGTTCCCGGCACGACGCTGACCCTCACGCGCGCGACTCGCGGCTGGGCCGTGGTGGACCGCGACGACCATCGCCTGCCGGTGCCGGTGGTGCCGATGCCGAATCGGCCGCGCGGGTCGCGGCGTACGGGTCGCTCGGAGATCACGCGAGGCGTGCGCTACTACTGCGATGCCGTGGTGCGCACCCTGCTGGGCATGGAGGGCAACCGCGAGTTCTATTCGATCCCGCAGCTTGTGCTGCTGAACCGCGGGCTGGACGTATTTGTGGACCGGAGCGGCAACCCGACGTCGCCGTGGAAAGTCCTGGCGGGCCACATGATCGGCATGCCGAAGGACGACGACGACCAGGCCGCCGAGATAGAGCAGCTTCAGGTCGGATCGCCCGAGCCGTTCATCGCGCAGGTCCAGGAATGGGCGCAGCTGCTAGCGGCCGAGGTCGGCATCCCTACGTCATACCTGGGTTTCCATACCGACAACCCGGCGTCGGCCGATGCGATCCGCGCCGGCGAGGCGCGCCTGGTGAAGCGCGTAGAGCGGCGCCAGACCGCGTTCGGACTGGCGTGGATGGATGTCGGCCGCCTGGCGCTTCTGATGCGCGACGGCGCGACGCCGGCGGACTACTGGACTCGCGTTGACACTCGCTGGCAGCCCGCATCGACGCCGACGAAGGCCGCGACGGCCGATGCCGGCATGAAGCAACTCACGGCCGTGCCATGGCTGGCCGAGACCGACGTTGGGCTAGAGCTTCTCGGGCTGTCGGACCAGCAGATCAAGCGAGCGCTATCGCAGCGCAGGCGGACGGACGGTCGCGCACTGGTGGCGGGTTTGGCGGCTAGCGAGGATGCGGGTGCCGTGAAGGCCAAGGCCGACGCGCTGGGAGTCCTGATCCGCGCGGGTGTTGACCCGAAGGTGGCCGCGGCCCAGGTGGGTCTGGACGTCCAGTTCACTGGCGCCGTACCGGTGTCGCTCCGACTTCCAGAGGCCGATGCGGCGAAGGTGGAAGGCAAGTAGTCATGCCAAGATCGGCGGCGGCGAATGCCGGTACTGAGCCCGTCTGAGCAGCAGGCCGCCTACTCGGCTCTGTCGAAGCTCTCGCAGCGCGATCTGGCGACCATCTGGGCGAAGCTGAGCCTGGGCAAGCCGGCCAAGCTGGCCGACACGCTGACGGAGATCCTGGACGCGCTGGTGAGCCGGTACGGCCAGGCCGCCGCGTCGCTCGCCGCGGACTGGTACGAGGAAGCGCGTGCGGCGGCGGGTGTGTCCGGGAGCTTCGCGGCGACCGCGGCACCGCTGCCGGATGTGGATCGTGTCGGCGCACTGTCCCGCTGGGGAGTCGGCCCGCTGTTCGGCGCCGAGCCGAACGGTGCGCTAGCCCTCTCGCTGCTGTCCGGTGGGCTACAGCGGCTCGTCACGGGAATGGGCCGGCAGACTACCGAGTTGTCGGTCGCGACCGATCCGCAGGTGATCGGCTACGCGCGACACGCGTCGGCGAACGCCTGCGCGTTCTGCCGGATGCTGGCGACCCGCGGCGACGACTTCCGCTACACGTCGGAGCAGTCGGCGGGATTCGTGACGGGCGAATCGCTGGGCGGCAAGGATTATCGCAAGATGCGCCGCACCGGCGTGTCATCGGCTGACATTCTCTCCGGCCGGAGGTCACGGTCGAGCACGAAGCGCCCGATCGGCGAGAAGTACCACGACGACTGCCACTGCGTGCCGGTCCCCATCTGGTCCAGCTCGGACTACGAGCCGCCGGCGTACGTCGAGCAGTGGCGGGCGGACTACGCAGCAGCCCGCGAGAAGTCGGGGTCATCGAAGACCGGTGACATCTTGTCTGCAATGCGCGAACTCACGGGCGCGCGGTAACCAATCTTCCCGGCATCGGGCCGGGTTCACGCGTACAGCGGCGGTCAACTGCTGGGCAAATAGGGAGATGCAATGTCGGACACGACTGCTCAGAGTGCGGCGACAAACGACGGTGAAAACGGCGGCGCAGACACGTCGGGCGCCGGCGACGCATTCACGCCGATCACATCGCAGGATGAGCTGAATCGGCTCATCGGGGAGCGAGTCAAGCGGGCCAGGCCCGCCGACTACGACGACCTGAAGGCGAAGGCCGCGAAGTTCGATGAGATCGAGCAGGCGAACAAGACCGAGCTGGAGAAGCTCACCGAAGAGCGGGACAAGTACCGCATGGAGGGCGAGTCCAGCACGCTTCGGGCGGCTCGTCTTGAGGTCGCTCTCGACAAGGGGCTCACGGCGACGCAGGCGAAGCGGCTGGTCGGCACGAGCCGAGAAGAGTTCGAGGCCGACGCCGACGAGCTGCTGAGAGACCTCGGCAAGACGGCACCTCCCAAGCCCAATCCCGCACAGGGCGGGGATGCGGGCGTGACCACATCTGGCGACTTCCTGCGTGACAGGCTCGCCGCGAAACTGTAAAGGATATTCATCATGGCTGGATTCGCCAATATCGTGGGGCGCGCTGATCTGACCGATCAGCTGATCCCCGATCAGGAAGTCAACGAGATCATCCAGACGGCACCGGAAGACTCAGTTGTCCTCTCGCGCGCCAAAAAGGTGCGGATGACGAGCAAGAAGGCCAAGCAGCCGGTGCTCGCGTCTCTCCCGGACGCTTACTGGGTCGATGGGGACACGGGTCTGAAGCAGACCACGAAGAGCACCTGGGGCGGCATCACCATCACCGCGGAGGAGCTGGCCGTCATCGTGCCGATCCCGGATGCGGTGATCGACGATGCGAGCGTCCCGCTGTGGGCGAGCATCCGGCCGCTGCTGAAGGAGGCCATCGGCAAGAAGGTCGATGAGGCCGTCCTGTTCGGCGTGGATAAGCCTGCGTCGTGGCCGCTCGGCATCATCCCCGGCGCCATCGCGGCGGGAAATGTGCAGCAGGTCGGCGCGGGCAATGACCTCGCTGAGGCGTTCCGCAAGACCGCCCAGAAGGCATCCAAGGGCGGCTTCTCGGTCAATGGGTTCGCCACCGAGCCCGGCCTGAGCTGGGAACTGCGAGGCCTCAAGGACGGCCAGGGCCGGTACGTGTTCGGTGACCCGCAGAACGGCGGCGCGCCGACGCTGTTCGGGTTCAACCTCGATGAGGTCCGCAACGGGTCGTGGGACGCGGAGACGGCGACAGGCCTGGCGCTGGACTGGTCGAAGTTCGTGGTGGGCGTCCGGCAGGACATCACCTACGACCTGTTCAAGGAAGGTGTCATCTCCGACTCGGACGGCAAGGTCGTGCTGAACCTCATGCAGCAGGACACGAAGGCGCTGCGTGTCGTGTTCCGCGTCGGCTTCCAGGTCGCGGTACCGATGACCCGCCTCGGGGGCACCTACCCGGCCGGTGTCATCACGCCTGCCAGCTCGGACGAGTCCTCCAGCGCTTCTGCTGACGAGTCGTCCTCCAGCTCGGCGGCGTAATGGTGACAGGCAAGAGCAGGGCGGGATCGTCTCGCGGTCCCGCCCTGCCTGACCTGGTGTACGCGGTCCGGGCGGGTGAGAACGAGGAGCTGCGGTATTCGCTGCGGTCGATCGCGACGAACGCCGCGGGGCTGTACCGCAAGGTCTGGGTCATCGGCCACGACCTGCCGTCATGGCTCACCGGCGTCGAGGTCATCGACGCCCGCGGCGCCGAATCGGGACAGAGCGATGTACGGGCGAAGATCACAGCCGCCGTCAGCGACCCGCGCATAGCGGCGCGATTCGTGCTGCTCGCCGACGACATGTTCCTCGTGGATCAGATCACCGAATGGGAAGCCTTCCACATGGGGCCGACGTCGGCATTCGTCGCACACCTCGCGAAGCAAGGCACTACGACATCAAACTCGGGCTGGCTGCGCAACGTCGTCGCCACGGCCGAGTGGATGGCCGAGCAGGGCCACGGCGACATCCTCGTCCGGCAGGGCCACCGCCCGCTGCTGTGGGACAAGAAGAAGCTCGCGGCGGCGCTCGACTCGTACCCGACTGATCGACGGTTGGACACGGTGGGGCTCTACGACATCGCGGGCGCGGGTGGCGAGGGTCGCAAGGCCGGCAATGCCAAGATCGGGGCCGACCCCGCCGCGTTTCATGCGAAGCTCGCTGAGCTGGATATCCCATGGCTCTCATCCAACGACATCGCGTTCGCAGAGGGCATGATTGGCGGCTACATCCGCGGGATGTTCCGCACCCCGTCGAGGTACGAGGCGTCTTGACGTGCGGGTGCTGTCTATCCATCGCGGCGCCGATATCGCGGGCGTGTCATACGGTCTCGCGCAAGCATTCCGCGGCGATCCCGATATCGAGCTGCGGTCGGTGATCCGGCGAACGAACTGGATCAGCTATCCGCACGACCTCCCGTGGTCTGAGGCGTCGGCGGCCTGGGCTGCGGCCGATGTGGTGCACCTGCACAACACGCTCGGGACGTGGTCGCAATTCGGCGCGGACCGGCCGTTTGTGCTGCATCACCACGGCACGAAGTATCGGACGAAGGCCGACGTGCTCAACGCCGCGGTCGCCGAGCATGGCGGGCGCGCGGTGGTCTCCACTCACGACCTACTGGCGTTCGGCGATGGCCTGACGTGGGTGCCGCCAGCCGTTGATGTCGAGACCCTGTCCGCGCTGCGCAAGCCCAGCGGTGGGCGTCTCCGGGTGGGTCACGCGCCGACCAGTAGGGCCACCAAGTCCACCGCAGCGCTTCTCGCGGCGTGCTCGCGGCTGGACGTCGAGGTCGTGCTGATCGAGGGCCAGACGCACGCCGAGTGCCTTCGACTCAAAGCCACCTGCGACGTGCTCTACGACCAGGTGCAGCTGGGCTACGGACTCAACGCCGTCGAGGCGTGGGCGATGGACATCCCCGTCATCGCGGGTGCCGATGACGCGACCCTGGCGCGGATGCGTGCCGACGTCGGCGACCTGCCATTCATCGCCGCGACCGAGGCCACCATCGCCGACGCTCTGCGCCTGCTCGCTGACGATGACACCCGCGCCGACTGGGGTCGGCGCGGTCGCGATCACGTCCGACGCTGGCATGACGGGCGCGAAACCGTCGCTAGGCTCACGCCGATCTATCAGACGCTCGCGACGAGACATGGGGAGGTCTGATGACGATCATCACCGACGACGACCTGCCCCAGTCGGTCATCGACGACATCGGCGACGACGCAACACTGACGCTCATGCTCGCGGGTGCGAACGCATCGGCCGGTCGCGTCGCCCCATGCCTGGTCGCGTCCGGCGACGACGCGCCGACCGAGGGCCAGCTCGCGGAGGCGAAGCTGGTGCTGCTGTCCGCGATCACCCGCTGGTCCCAGGCTGGCGCTAGTGGACTCACGACCGTGCAGCAGGGCGCCGGTCCGTTTCAGCAGACGACCACCACCGACACCCGGCAGCGCACCGGATACCGCCTGTGGCCGTCCGAGATCGAGCAGCTTCAAGACATCTGCAAGGTCGAGGTCGACTCGACGCGGGCGTACATGATCGACATGACGGGCTTACCCGAAAGCAGCAACCCGCTGCGGGGTGCCGTGATCAACGCCTATTACGGCAACGAGCCTGAAGGTACCTGGGCTGAGCAGTGAATCTGCCGACCCGCTTCACGTTAAAGTACAGGCCGTTCACCGGCACCGGCACGGACGCGCATGGCAATACGGTCAAGACGTTCGGTCCGCCGGTCGACTGGCCGGTCTACAGCTACTCATCCGGTCCGAATGCCTCTCCGTACGACGCGAATCGCGAGCACCTGTCTCAGGTGCTCTGGACGGTCTACGCCCCGGTCGATGGCCTACCTGACGAGCGGGACCGGGTGACGCTTGGCGGTGTGGACTACGACATCGACGGCCAGCCGCGCGACTACTCGCACGACCCGTGGGGGCATGAGGTCGGTCAGGCCGTCGTCTACCTGAAAGAGGCGAAGGGCTGATGGCAAAGACGAAGGTGACGCTCAACAATCAGGGCTTCCGCGAGCTTCGCACCTCGCCGTCCGCGCGCAGTCTGATCCGTGCCGAGGCGCAGAAGGTCGCCGACCGAGCCGGGCCGGGATTCGAAGTACTGCCCGAGGAGGACCCGAGGAACCGCGCACACA
>JBIQML010000170.1:0-8432 GCA_044463405.1 Nakamurella lactea
CGCCGACCTGGCCAGGGCCCTGGGCACCGACACCATGTCCGCCGACGGGGTGACGGACCTGCTCGGCCGGATGACGGCGCACGCCGAGCGGCTGGCCGGGCAGGTGCCCTCGCTGCGGGAGCATCTGGACGGCATCCGCGCGGTCTATGCCCGTGCCGCCGGCGCCATCACCGACGACCCGATTCCGGTGCAACGCATCCACGGCGACCTGCACCTCGGCCAGGCGCTGCGCACGCTGCACGGCTGGGTGCTGATCGACTTCGAGGGCGAGCCCTCCCGGCCGCTGACGGTGCGTACCGCGCCGCAGTCGACGCTGCGTGACGTCGCCGGCATGCTGCGGTCCTTCGACTACGCCGCGCACCAGCTGTTCATCACCGGCGCCTCCGACACCCAGCGCGCCTACCGGGCCACCGAGTGGTCGCAGCGCAACCGCACCGCGTTCTGCGAGGGCTACGCCGACGTCTCCGGCTCCGATCCCCGGGATGCCGGGCCGCTGCTGAACGCCTTCGAACTGGCCAAGGCCGTGTACGAGGTCGGCTACGAGCACGGCCACCGACCGAGCTGGGAGCAGATCCCGTTGAGCGCCGTCGCCGAGCTCACCGCC
Source organism: Nakamurella lactea (assembly GCA_044463405.1). Lineage (GTDB taxonomy): Bacteria > Actinomycetota > Actinomycetes > Mycobacteriales > Nakamurellaceae > Nakamurella > Nakamurella lactea_B. The sequence goes on from JBIQML010000170.1 coordinate 605, forward strand.
GAGCTCACCGCCGAGCACTGACCGGCGGCGCTGCCGTGCCGATCCCGTGCCGATCCGATTCGAGGTGACCGTGCCGAAGGAACCACGAAAGCCGGGCAGGACGTCCCCGGCGAAGGACCCGGGGACCCGCCCGGCGGTGGCTGCCGCGCCGGAGGCCGGGCAGCCCACCGCCGCGGACTACGAGCGGCTGATCGGCGGCGACACCCGCGATCCGCACGCGATCCTCGGCCGGCATCCGCAACCGGACGGGACGACGGTGATCCGCACCCTGCGCCACCATGCCAAGGCGGTCACGCTGCTGGCCGACGGCACCGAAACGCCGCTGCAGCACACCTACGGCGGGATCTTCTCGGTGACGGTTCCCGGCGAGGTCGGCGACTACCGGTTGCGGGTGGACTACGGACCGGACGCCGTGTACGAGGTGGACGACCCCTACCGCTGGCTGCCCACCGTCGGCGAGATGGACCAGTACCTGATCGGCGAGGGGCGGCACGAGCAACTCTGGAACGTGCTGGGCGCGCACCTGCGCAGTTACGACACGCCCGGCGGCGCCGTCACCGGCACGTCGTTCGCCGTATGGGCGCCGAACGCGCGCGGAGTCCGGGTGTCCGGCGACTTCGATCACTGGACCGGCGCCGGCACCCCCATGCGGGCGGTCGGCTCGTCCGGGGTCTGGGAGCTGTTCGTGCCGGAGGTCGGCGACGGGACCCGGTACAAGTACCAGGTCCTCGGTCGGGACGGGGTGTGGCGCGACAAGGCGGATCCGGTCGCGTTCTCCACCGAGGTGCCGCCGGCGAACGCCTCGGTGGTCGCCACCGCGCGGCACGCCTGGCGGGACGAGGACTGGATGTCGGCGCGGGCCGAGAACGGCTGGGCGAGCCGGCCGATGTCGATCTACGAGGTGCATGCCGCGTCGTGGCGTCAGGGGCTGTCCTACCGGGAGCTGGCCGGGGCGCTGGTGGACTACCTGGCCGAGACCGGCTTCACCCACGTGGAGTTCCTGCCGCTGGCGGGGCACCCCTACGGCGGGTCCTGGGGCTACCAGGTCACCTCCTACTACGCCACCGACTCCCGGCTGGGCACCCCGGACGACTTCCGCTACCTGGTGGACACCCTGCACCGGCACGGGTACGGGGTGATCCTGGACTGGGTGCCGGCGCACTTCCCCCGGGACTCCTGGGCGCTGGCGCGCTTCGACGGCACCCCGCTGTATGAGCATCCGGATCCGCGGCGCGGGGAGCAGCCCGACTGGGGCACCCTGGTGTTCAACTTCGGCCGCCCTGAGGTGCGCAACTTCCTGGTGGCCAACGCGCTGTTCTGGCTCGAGGAGTTCCACCTGGACGGCCTGCGGGTGGATGCGGTGGCCTCCATGCTGTACCTGGACTACTCCCGGGAGGCCGGCCAGTGGCTGCCGAACGCCTACGGCGGCAACGAGAACCTGGAGGCCGTGTCGTTCCTGCAGGAGACCAACGCGACCGTCGGCAAGCGGGTGCCGGGCGCGGTGATGATCGCCGAGGAGTCCACCTCGTGGCCCGGCGTCACCCGACCGACGCACCTCGGGGGGCTCGGCTTCGGGTTGAAGTGGAACATGGGCTGGATGCACGACACGCTGGCCTACATCGGCCGGGACCCGGTGCATCGCTCCTGGCACCACAACGACATGACGTTCGCCATGATGTACGCCTACTCCGAGCAGTTCGTGCTGCCGCTCTCGCACGACGAGGTGGTGCACGGCAAGGGGTCGCTGTGGGGCAAGGTGCCGGGCGACGACTGGCGCAAGGCCGCCACGCTGCGGGCGTACTTCGCCTACATGTGGGCACACCCGGGCAAGCAGTTGCTGTTCATGGGCGGCGAGCTGGGCAATCCCGCGGAATGGAGCGAGGCCGGGGAGATTCCCTGGCAGCTTGCCGACGACCCGCTGCATGCCGGCATCCGCGGCCTGGTCGGGGATCTCAATCGGGTGTACGCGGCCGACCGGGCGCTGCACAGCCAGGACTTCACACCGGCCGGGTTCAGCTGGATCGACGCCAACGATCGCGACGGCAACGTGTTCGCGTTCCTGCGGTGGGGTGACGACGGCTCGGTGCTGGCCTGCATCGCCAACTTCTCCGCGGTCCCGCACCGCTCCTACCGGGTGGGCCTGCCGCGGGCCGGCAGCTGGCTGGAGACGATCAACACCGACGCGGAGATCTACGGCGGCTCCGGGGTCGGGAACCTGGGTCGCGTGCAGGCGACGGGGCCGTCCATGCACGGCCAGCCCTCCTCCGCCGAGGTGACGCTGCCGCCGCTGGGAGCCATATGGCTGACCCCGGACCCGACCGCCTGACCGGGAGCGGCCCGCCGGGGCACCGCGCCGTGACTCCCCGCCGGGCCCGCACCCATCCGGCGCTGCTGCTGGTCGCGATCCTGTTGTGGGTGCTCGCCGCTCCGGCGGGCGTGGCGGCGGGGATCACCCTCGCCCGGCACGGGCAGGGCGCCGCCGGGCCGGCCGGCAGGCCGCTGGCCGCCGAGCGCATCGACACCGGGCAGGTGCCGCTGGCCATCCGGCGGGTGCCCTCCACCGGGCAGCCCCCGAACGCCGCCGCGGAGGAGTCCCTGGTCGCCGCCGTGGTGGCGGACCTGCAGACCTTCTGGGCCGACACGGTGCCGCGCATCGCGAACCAGAGCTTCAGCCCACTGCGCGGCGGCATCACCGCCGTCAACTCCGCCGCAACGTCCGGACGCGCCCCCTGCGTCAACAGTCCGGCGCAGATCAACGGCAACGCCTACTACTGCCCGTCCAACGACGGCATCGTGTACGACTCGTCGGCGCTGGTTCCGGTGCTGCTGGCCCGGTACGGGGTGGCGGGCCTGGTCGGCGCCCTGGCGCACGAGTTCGGCCACGCCGTCCAGGCACGGATCGGGCCCACCAGCGAGCAGCGCACCGCAGATCCCCAGCGGTACCCGTCGCTGCTGATCGAGGCCCAGGGCGACTGCGACGCGGGGGCGTTCCTGGCCTGGGTGGTGGCCGGGAAGGCGCCGCACATCCACCTGGGAGCCTCGGCGATGGCGGCGGCGACCGGCCCGCTGCTGGACTTCGCCGACCCGGTCACGGTCACCGCGGCGGACGCCGCGGCCCACGGGCTGAGCCTGGACCGGCTGACCTCTGTGCTGGTCGGCTACCGGAACGGCGCCGGCGCCTGCCACGCGATGACGATGGACTCGTTGCATCCCACGCTCGGCCAGGTTCCGCTGCCCCCGGGCGGTGCGGCGGCGCTGGCCACCCCCCGCTACCCGAGCACGGCCCGGGTACTGTCCGCCGCGCGCGCGTCGATCGCGCACTTCACCGGCTCGCCGGCCGGCGGGGCGTCCGCCGACCCGGCGGCGCTGTCGGCGGCCTCCCCGTACGGCCAGTTCGCGCAGGCCACGGTGCTGGCGCTGGGCGTCGGGCGCCAGCAGAACGCCGGCGTCGACGTCGCCGACAACGCGGCAGGCGCGGCCTGTTTCGCCGGCGCCTGGGTGGCGTCGGTGTACGGCCACGCCAAACCAGGGGCGCTGGGATCGTGGCCGGGTGACGCGGACGAGGGGCTCAACGCCGTGCGCTCGCGACCGGGGGCGACGTTCGCGGACGCGGCCGGGTACGCGGACGGCTTTCACGGCGGGCTGACGGCGTGCCGGTGACGGGACGTCGGCGCCCGGCGCTCCTCGCGGGGTGCCTGTCGATGCTCGTCCTGCTGGCGGCCGCGTGCGACCGCGGGCCGTCGCCGGCCACGGCACCGTCGGCGCCGGTGTCGGTGCCGTCCCGAGCGCCGGTGTCGGTGCCGTCCCGAGCGCCGTCGGTGCCGTCCTCGACGGCGGCCGGCGTCACCGTCACCAGCCCCGCATTCCCTGCGGGCGGGCGGTTACCCGCACGATTCACCTGCGACGGGGAGGGTCAGGTGCCACCGCTGGCCTGGTCGGGCGTGCCGCGGTCGGCCCGGTCGCTGGCGCTGGTGGTCGATGATCCCGACGCCCCGGGCGGCACCTACACGCACTGGGTGGTGGCCGGGCTGGCTCCCACCGCGACATCCATCGACGGCGCTCACCTGCCGCCCGGCGCGGTCCAGGCCAGATCCTCGGCCGGAACCGCCGGATACACGCCGCCGTGCCCGCCGAGCGGAACCCACCACTACCGGTTCACGGTGCTGGCGCTGAACGTCACGCGGCCGTTCGCCGACGGCGCCGCAACGTCCGCTGCGCTGGCGGCGATCGACGACGCGGCCGTCGCCCGCGGAACCCTGACCGCCCTGTACTCGCACGGCTGACCGCGCCCGGCGCGGCGGCGATCCGACCAGGACCGCTCAGTACAGCGCGGCCGCCAGAGCACGCCGCGCGGCGACCACGTCGGGATCGTCCGGGGCGAACAGCGCGAACAGCGACAGCAGGTGCTCGCGGGCGCGCGCACGGTCGTCGTCGGTGGTGGCGCGCACGGTCCGGATCAGGCGGGCGAACCCGTCGGCGGCCCGGCCCGCGGCGACGTCCGCATCGGCCGCGACCGTGGCCGCATCCACGTCCGCCGGGTCGGCATCGCTGCGCGTGCCGGCATCGGCGGGAGCACCCTCGGCGCGGGCCAGGAACTCGGCCCAGGCCAGGCCCGACTGGGCCTCGACATTGCCCGGTTCCGCGTCCAGGATGTCCCGGTAGGCCTGCGCGGCGGCGGCATGGTCGCCGCGGTCGGTGGCCTCCTGCGCGGCGGTCAGCCGCGGGTCCTCCGGCTCGGGTTCGGCCGGTCCCGCGGCCTCCTCGGCTTCCTTGATGCCGGGGAGCTTGTCCCGCAGGGCGTCCAGCAGCGAGTCGATCCACTGCCGCACCTGAGGCTCCGGCAACGCGCCGGTGAAGGCGTCCACCGGCTGGCCGCCGGCGATGGCGACGACGGTCGGTATCGACTGCACGCCGAACGCCTGGGAGATCCTCGGATTGGCGTCCACATCGACCCTGGCCAGGATCCAGGCACCGTTGCCGCGCTCCGCCAAGCCCTCCAGGATCGGCGAGAGCTGCTTGCACGGCTCGCACCAGGTGGCCCACAGGTCGACCACGACGAGCACCTGGGTGGACGCCTGCAGCACCTGGTTGAAGCTGGCTTCCGTGACGTCGACGATGTAGGGGGAATCGCTGGAGCCGGCGGGCTGCCCGTTCGGGCCGGCCCCGGACGTCGACGCCGGGCGGTCCTTGAGGGCGGACAGGTCCACGGCGCGGGCGAAGGCGGCGGACATTGCGGCCTGCGCCGCCTGGCTACGTGGGTCAGGTCGCGACATGACTCCATCTTCACACGCATCCCGCGGTGGCCTCACGCGGCCCGCAGCGGCCAGTGCCCGTCCACCACCGCGACCGGGTCGCCGCACGAGCGCAGGTAGGCCTGGAACCGCGACGCCCAGGCGGCGGCCCAGTGTGCCTGCGCGCGGTGCAGCATCGAAGGGTCGGCGTTGCCGATCATCGGGTGGGCCCGCGCGATGGCCAGCGCCAGCCGGCAGGCGGCCTCCGCGTCCCCGTCCGCCGAGTGCGCACCGGTGGCCGGCACCCCGTAGTGCAGCGCTGCGGCCTGCAGGGTTCGCTTGCCCCGCCGGAATCGGTCCACCTCCCGGTCGATCACCAGCGGATCCACGATGCACGCGTCGCGCCATCCCGGCTGCCGCGCCAGGGGCGCGAGGCCGTGCCGGGCGGCGGCCGCGGACATCAGGGTCAGGTCGTACGCCGCGTTGAACACCACCATCGGCAGGCCGGCCCGCCACACGTCGGACAGCGCCGAGAGGATCTGGGCCACCGCCGTCGCGGCCGGCATGCCGCGTTCGCGGGCGCGCTCGGTGCTGATGCCGTGCACCGCGGTCGCGGCCGCCGGGATCGGCACGCCGGGATCGACCAGCCAGGACCGGGCGCGGACCCCTCCGGACGGCCGCACCAGGGTGAGGGCGGCCGTGACGATCCGTGCGGTGGTCGGGTCGGTGCCGGTGGTCTCCAGGTCGAACCCGACCACGGACCTGCGGTACCAGGCCGGTCTCCAGGTGTCGCTCGGGCACCGTTGCGCCGTGGGTGCCGCGGGCCGCGCCGCTCCCCGCCGTCGGGCGGCACCCACCGCGGGCTCGACCCGGGGCGAGCGCCCGGCCATCGTGGAGGGGCATGCTGTCGGCTGCGTCATGATCTTCTCCGGTTCCGTTCGCCGATGTTCCGGTCGGACGATAGAACCGGCTGCCGACAGCGCGCCGGTGACGACGCCGCCGGCACCTCGCCGAGCCCGGCGGGTGGGGCGCTCGGATCCGCGGGTCGGGGTTCCGACGGCGCCGGACGACCGGATCAGCCGGTGCCGACCGCGCGGGTGAAGAAGTCCGGACCGCCGAAGTTCCCCGACTTGAGCAGCAGCCACCGCGGCGGCTCCGCCTCGACGGCGAGCCAGGGCACCCCGGGGGCGACCTCCGCCCCCACCCGGGCGGCGCGCATGCCGAGGGCTGCCGTCACCGCCCCCGAGGTCTCCCCGCCGGCGACCACCAGGCGCCGCACACCGCACGCCACCAGCCCCCGGGCGATCGACCCCATCGCCGACTCCACCAGCCGGGCCGCGGATTCCACGCCGAGCCGCCGCTGCACGTCCGCGACGCGGTCCGGTTCCGCCGACGAATACACCACGGGCACCCCGTCGGGCAGCAGTTCCTCGGCGTATTCCAGCGCCCGGTGAACCACGTCAACGCCGGCCGCCAGCGCGAGCGGGTCCACCGTGAAACCGGCTCGGTCGCCGAGGAACTCGGTGATCTGGCGGCGGGTGGCCGTCGAGCAACTGCCGGACAGGATCGCTGCTGGGCCGGTCGGAACCGGCGCGTCCCGCGGTCCTCGCTCCGGGGGGCCCGGTCGCCGCAGCCTGCCGAGCGCGGCACCGAGCCCGCTGGCCCCGCAGGACACCGGCCATGCCGCGGCTGCCGGGGCGAGCGCGTCCAGATCGGCGTCGTCGGTGGCGTCGGCGATCACGTGCCGACCGGCCGCCGCCCGAACCGCCTCCAGCAGGGCCCGGCGACCCGCCGTCACCTGCGGGCGCGCCACCGAACCCACGTCACCGCCACACTGCCGCCGCAGCACGATCCGCAGGTCGGACTCCCGCATCGGATTCAGCGGGTGGTCGCGCAGCGGGGACTCGGACAGCAGTTGGTCGTGCACGAAAAGCCTGCTGCGGTAGACGGTTCGACCGTTCTCGGGTGAGGCGGGGCAGACCACCACCCGGTCGGATCGGTACTCGTCGGCGAGCGCATCCAGCACCGGTCCGATGTTGCCGCGATCGGTGGAGTCGAAGGTGGAGCAGACCTTGAGCATCAGGTGGTCGGCGCCGAGCGCGCACAGCACGCGGGAGGCCGCCAGGCTGCTGGTCACCGCCAGATCCGGGGCGACGCTCCGGGTGGTCAGGGCGATCACCGTCGCCGCCGTTCCCTCGGGCGGCCGCCATCCCCCGTCCGGTACGCCGATGGACAGCGCGGTGGCGCTGCCCTCGCGGGCCAGCCGGCCGGCCACGTCGGTGGCGCCGGTGACGTCGTCGGCGATGATGCCCAGCACGGGGGTCGACTCTACGGTGCCGGCCGGCTGGCCGGGCGGGCACCGGCGTTACCGGCCACTGCCGCCACTCCCGTCACGATCCGCCGAGTTCGCAGGCGGCCGAACGGCGGCGCCGTCAGATGCGCGCCGGCTCCGTGTAGCTGCCCCACAGATCGCGCAGGGCGCCGCAGATCTCGCCCAGGGTGGCCTCGGCGCGCACCGCCGCCAGCATGGGTGGGATCAGGTTGCCGTCGCCGCGCGCCACCTGCACCATCTCACCGATCAGGCGCCGCACCTCGGC